>JAYSLR010000051.1:0-1782 GCA_043725365.1 Rhizobacter sp.
GGCGGAAAGGCGAAAGAGTGCCAAGAGCGGGTGGCCTTGTCAAACCCCATTTCGGGGCAACGCGATCATTCAGGATCGGCGGCATGAAATACTCGGCACCGTCGCCCCAGCAGTTCGTGCCGTCGTGGTCGAGACCTTCGATATCGGCCTGCGGCCGGACTTCATGCGTCGCTTGGTCATCGTCAACTCGCCGCATCCGGCCACGTTTCTGCGCGACCTGCAACACAACCCGGCGCGGCGGGCAGCCAGCGCCTACATGAATTTCCTTTGCCGACCGGACGCCGAGGTTCTGCTCGCGGAGAACGGATTTTGCCCGCCTCTGGCCGTTCTTCACGAACATGGGCGCGTCCGACGCATCGCGGCCCGGCGCCGGCTGGTTGACAGAGACAGTTCGCGAACGCCACCGCGACGTGCGGCGCGCCGGGTTGCGCGGAGGCTGCAACTACTGCCACGCGTCGCCGCTGCGACGGCCGACCGAAAACGACGGCAGCGTCACGACGATCCGCTTCGCGTCGGAGGTCGTCACCGTGCGCGCGCCGACCCTCGTGATCTGGGCCGAGGACGACATCGCGCTGCAGGTGTCGCTGCTCGACGGCCTCGGCGCCCTCGTGCCGTCGATGCGGCTTGTTCGCGTTCGGGCGCTACCCATTGGATCGTTCACGAACGACCCGAGTTCGTCGCGGCGGAGATCGAACGGGAACTCGCAGCCTGACGACTACGTCAGGAGCGCGGCGAAAGGTCGCGCATCATCCGGTCGACGGCGCGCTGCATGATCGGCCGCACTTCGAGCGGTTGAACCAGTCCCGCGGAATTCAGGCGCTCGAGTGCTCGCCGGGTGATCGAATGGGTGCGCGACGGCGATTCGCCGGCGAATAGGAAGAAGAGGCTGCGGTCGCTGCGCCAGAGCAACTGCACCCGGCTCCAACGTCCCTGCAGGAAGATGCGCTGGCGATCGCCGGCGCGAAGGGCCTCGACGCGGCGGGCGGGATCGTCGCCGGGGTTGTCACCCGAGCTGGGCAGGTGCTCAGCGGGAACGGTCTCCATCGACGACAGATCGATGACCGAATCGCTGAAGCTGCGCGCCGGTGGTGTCTCGGAAACGACCTCGTCGCGCATGCGTTGAACGATCTCTTCGGGTGTCAGCGCCCCGGTGCCGCGCGTGCCGGGGCGCAGCGCCTCGGTGTGGATCGTCATCAGCTCGTTGAGAACGGCCTGTTGCTCCGCGAGCGCCAGCGAAACGAGCTCCATGCCGACACGCAGCCGGTGCAGCAGTCCGGGCAGCAACTGCAGCAGGCGCTGGCGGCTTTGCGGGTGGTCGGGGATCTTCAGGCTCCAGAGCAGGTCGTCGACCGTCTTCAGGTCGATCATGGTCGCCTCCGACTGCTCGCCCTTGCTGAGCATGTTCTCGGCGATGACTTGCGCCCAGGTACCGGTGACGAAGCGGCGGATGGTCGGCGTGGTGCGCACCTGCACCATCTGGTCGGTCAACCGCTGGGCGAGGTGCTGTTGCAGGATTTCGCGGCGCTCGGCAAGTTGCAGCGCGTCGACCGACGCCTGCGCGGCACGCAGCTGGGCCTGAAGCTGCTCGGACAGGAACCCCTCGACCCGATTCAGGCCACGCCGGAACAGTGCCGAATCGGGCGCAGCCGCGCCGGCCATCTCTTCGGCCACGGCGGTGCAGAACGCAAGAAAGGCCGAGAGGCGCGGATCCTCGATGCGCGAATAACCCAGACTCACCTCGCCGATGCGGTCGAGCAGCCGCCAGACGGGGTGGTCGTACGA
>JAYSLR010000052.1:0-7141 GCA_043725365.1 Rhizobacter sp.
TGGTAGATCGTCATGCGCACGGTGCCGTTCTCGCCGATCTGCGGTTTGATCTTCAGCGTGATGCCGACGTCCTTGCGCTCGATGGTCTGGAACGGGCTGCTCGTGCCGGTGCCGGTGTTGGTGTACTGGCCGGTCACGAACGGCACGTTCTGGCCGACGACGATGCGCGCTTCCTCGTTGTCGAGCGTGACCAGGTTCGGCGTCGACAGGATGTTGGTGCCGCTCTCGGTGCTGAGCGCGCGCGCGAGCGCGCCCAGTGTGTAGAAGTTGCCGAACTTGTGGGCAATGCCGATGTTGAAGCCGGCGCTGGGCAAGGCCGCGCCGGTCAGCCCGGCCGTGCCCTGTACCAGCGCCTGGGTCGCGCCCAGGATGTTGTCGGTGCCGCTGCCGAAATTGGTCCCGGCGCCAATGATGTTCGTATCGCCCTTGCCACCCAGGATGCCCTGCCACTGGATGCCGAAATCCACGCTCTGACTCGGGTCGACCTCGACGATCAGCGACTCGACATAGACCTGCGCGCGGCGCGAATCGAGCTGGTCGATGACGGCACGCAACTGCCGGTACATCGGTTCCGGCGCGGTGATGATCAGCGCGTTGCTCGCAGGATCGGCCTGGACGAAACCGCCGGTCGACGGTCCGGCCGACGTCGACAATGGCGAGGTCGTCTGGGTCGAGGCGCCACCGGTGGTGCTGCTGGTGTTGATCGCCGTCGCCGGCGAGCCGGTGGCGGTGTTGCCGCCGCCGGCCGCTCCACCGCCGCCGGCAGTCGGATAGGCCGCGCGCAGCACCTGGGCCAGCTTCACCGCGTCCGCGTTCTTCAGGTACACGACCCAGACGTTGCCGGCCGCACCGGCCGACTGCACCGGCTTGTCGAGCTTGTCGATCAGGGACCGGATCGACGCCATGCGCGCCGGGTTGGCGGCGCGCACCAGCAGCGAGTTGCTGCGCGAATCGACCTGCACCGTGGCGGCGCCTGCGGTGCCCGCGGCGACCCCGGGCGCGACCACGCCCGGCGTGCCGCCGCCGCTGTCGGTCATGCGCTGCACCAGCGGCGCGATGTCGGCGGCGACCGCATACTTCAGCGTGATGACCTCGACGTCGCCCGAGGACGGCGTGTCCATCGCGGCGATGATCTTGCCGATGCGCTGCAGGTTGTCGGCGTAGTCGGTGATCACCAGCGTGTTGTTGCCGGGATTCGCATTGATCGTGTTGTTCGGGCTGATCAGCGGGCGCAGCACCGGCACCAGGTTGTTGGCGTTCTCGTTCGTCAGGCGGAACACCTGCGTGAGCACCTGGTCTCCGCCACGCGAGGTCTGGCCACCGATCGAGACCGTGCCGGTCTGCAGCTTCGCATCGGCCTCGGGCACGATCTTGTACAGGCCGCCGACCTCGACGACCGTGAAGCCCAGGCCGCGCAGCGCGGCCAGAAAGTTCAGGTAGGCCTCGCGCGCAGACAGCGGCGTCTCGCTGTACAGCGTCATCGTGCCCTTGACGCGCGGGTCGACGACGAACTGCTGCTTCAGGATCGCCGACATCGCGCGCGCCACGCCGTCGATGTCGGCATTGACGAAGTTCAGCGTGACCGCCTCGCCACGCGCGCGTGCATTCGCCGACTGCGCGAGCGCGATCGGCGCCGGCAGCAGCGAGGCGACCAGCACGGCCGCGGCCACGGCGCCGGGCAGCACGCGGCCCGAAAACGGCCCCGAGGCCGCCTTGCGGCGTCCGCCCCCCGAGGGGGGTAAGAAAGCTTGGGGCGGCCCGGCGTTTTCTTGTTTCAAAGGTGCGCTTGGCTTCATGCTCATCCGATCGAAATGACGGAGCGGGCGCCATCGCGCCGCCCGATGATGTTCAGCAGGTTCGACAGCGCCGCTTCCTCGCCGACGCCGGCGCGTGCTTCGCCGCGAAAGCGCACCCCGGCCGGGCCCCAGGTGCCGCTGCCGTTCAGCTGAAGCGCGCCGTTCTGCGTGGTCAACGACAACAGCGAGATGCCCGGATTGGCCGCATCGCCCGACATGCTCATGCGGTAGCTGCCGAGCGAATCGAGGGTGCTCAGGCGCGACGAGACCTCGACCACCTCGACGTCGGCCTTGCCGTCGACGATCCAGCGGCCCTGCACCGACTCGATCTTCAGCCCGCTGGAGGCCAGGCGCAGCGAGCCGCCGAGCTGCATCGTGTTCCAGGGCGTGCCCAGGCCGCCGAGCAACGCGGTCGGCCATTGCCCGACCCAGCCGGCCGGGGGCACCAGCGTGTAGGTGGTGCGGCCGAATCCGGGCTGCACCGTCAACGCGACCAGGCCGTTCAGGCAGCACGCCTGCTCCATGCGCAATTCCAGCCCCAGGCCGGTGGGCCGCAGTGCCCACGTCAGTCGCCCCGGCAGCGAGCTGGCGTCGCGGCTGCCTTCGCCGCCGGTGAGCACGACGACGGCGCTGCCGGTCCAGACGGTGCCGCGTGCGTCCGACAGCAGCAGCCGCTGCTGCGTCGCCGCGGCGACCGCGTTGCACAGCCACGCCGCCGGCGCGAACACGACGAGTGCCGCGAGCAGGCCCAGCACGGCCCCGCCAACAGCCCAGCGCGCGCCGGCGCCGCGCGACTTGTCCCAGGAAATCTCGGCCAGCGTCGATTCGCCCCACCCGGTGGCGGCAACGGTCGGCGCCCACAGGCCGCGGCCGCGCTTGCGCCGCAGGCGGATCACGGCGCGCCCCCGAGCGCCACCGCCAACGTGCCGCTGTAGCCGGCCGGGCCGCGCTGCAGCTGCGCCTCGACCGGCCGTGCGCGCGCGCCGCTGCGGGCTTCGTTGAGCCAGGCGCGCAAGGCCTCGGGCGCGACACCGGTCAGCGTCAGCGTCGCACGGTCGCCCTGCTGCAGCAGCTTGCCGCGATCGCCGAGCCGGTCGGTCGCGGCGCGCAGCGCCTGGGCGGCCTGTGCCGGCGCCACCCGCGGCGCGGCGCGCAGCGCGCTGCTCTCGGCGGCGATGCGTTGCATCTGCTGGTACTGGGCGTCGAGCCGGTCGAGCTCGGCCGGCGCCTCGCGCAGCGTGCGCAGCGCCGGCTGCACCAACGCGCTCCATGCCGCGAACAGCACGAGCACGAGCACGACCACGACGACCGCCTGGCGCTCGCGCGCGGTGCGCGCCTGCCACCAGGTGCCGGCCTGCTGGCGCAGGCTGGCCAGCGCCGGCGAGGCCGTGCCCAGGTTGGCCGCGTTCACGAGTTCGCCCCCGGCCGCGCACGGCTCAGGGTCAGTCGGCCCTCGGTGGCATCGACCGACCAGCCGCTCGGGCGCAGCAGGCTGCGGAACTGCGCGATCTGGTCGTCGCTCCAGCCGCTGGCCGACAGCGTTAGGCGGCCGGGTTCGAAGCGGATCGACTCGACCGCGGGGCGGTCCGCCGGCCAGGCCGAGGCGGCGGCCTGCAGCATCGGCTCGAGGTCGGCGTCGCCCGGCTTGCCGGCGAGGCTGCGCAACGCCTGCGTCTCGCGCTGCATCACGGCATCGGCGTCGCGCAGGATGTCTTGCGGGTTGGCATTCGGATAAGTCGTCTTGACGATGCTCTGCATC
The DNA here is from genome assembly GCA_043725365.1 of Rhizobacter sp. GTDB lineage: Bacteria > Pseudomonadota > Gammaproteobacteria > Burkholderiales > Burkholderiaceae_C > LMDS01. The sequence goes on from JAYSLR010000052.1 coordinate 3,556, forward strand.
GCCAGCTGGCGTGACTCGATCGCGCCGCGCTGGTGCCAGGCCCACAGGTTCAGGCCGGCGATCTGTGCCACCACCAGCGCAGCCAGGCCCCAGCGAACCGGACGCCACTCGGGGCTGAAGAACCGGCGCGCCGAGTCGCGCAACGCGCGCACGCCGCGGTTGCGGCGCGCGAGGTCGAACTGGCGCAGGTTCCACAGGCTGCGCGCGGCCTGCAGCAGGCGCTGGCCGGGCGGCATCACGCGCACCGGGCCGCCCAGCCATTGCTCGGCCGCAGCAACGGCGCCGGGCGTCGCGCTCCAGCGCGTCTCGGGCGGGGCCGGCGACGGCACCAGCGCGCGCGCCAGGCCGCCCTGCAGGCGCACCGTGGCGACGCCGTCGGCGTGTGCCCAGTGCAGCGCGATGCCGTGCGTGGTGCTGCCCGGCGCGGTCTCGGTCTCGGAGAAGTGGCCGATCGGCGGGTCGTCGGGCCAGGCCGTCGGTACGACGCGGTCGACGAACACGTCGGCCTTCTCAAGCGCCGCGAGCTCCGCGCGCAGCCAGCGCCGCGACACCGCGGCAACCCAGGTCGGCTGGCCGGGCATGGCGGCCGGCGCGAGCGCGAGGTGCACGTCGTCCGCGTCTTCGAGCAAGGCCTCTTCGAGCACGCCGCCGAGCGCGGCGCGCAGCCGGGCGGCGGGGGCTTTCGGCAGCGTGATGCGGTGCCAGCTGACGTCGGTGTCTGCCAGCACCGCGATCACCGTGGTGGCTTTCGGGAACAGCGACGCCGCGCAACGGCCCTGCGCCTCGAGTGCGAGCCCGTCCGGGCTGGTAACGTACGCGTACTCGGTGCCCAGGCCGCTGGCTTCGGGCTCGGCGCCTCCCGGGCTGCTGCGCAGGCGCGGACGCGGCGGGATCTGGACAACGAGGGTCGACATGGACGGCGGGCTTCCGGGCTACGCGCGCATTGTAGGCATGCGCGGTTTACAAAATGAAGCGAATCAACGACTTACGGCACGTTGTTGTAGCGCGTCGGCAGCATCGGCACGGCGTTTCAGCGGCCGACCTGATCCAGGCTCGCGACGCGCTCGTGGTGCAGCACGTCGACCTGACCGTTCGGCAGCCGCCGTACCGTTGATCGCTCGACCAGCACCCGTTCCTCCAGGCGCAGCCGGGCGCGGACCTCGAAGAAGCTGGAGCGAACATCGATGTTCGGTGGCGCGGAGCCCGCCGGCGCCGGGGGCAATGCGCTCTGCGTGTTGAAGCTCGGCACATCCTTGAACGGGGTGCGCGCCCCGATCTGCACCAGGCGTTCCGCACTGGCCGGATCCATGTTCAACACGGCGGCCAGCACTTCCTTCGACGCGGTGTTGACGTTCAACGGCGTCGCTGCCGGCAGCAGCACGACGTAGGGCTGCAGCGCCTGCACCGAGGCCGGATCGATGCCGAGCCAGGTCAGCTGGGCGACGGTCGTGGGCAGCAACGGCGCGGCGCCCGTCGGCGCCGTGAGGGCGGCGAGCAAACCGCTGGCGATGCGGTCGGCCACGCCGGTCTCGATCCCGACCGTCGTGCACAGTCGCTCCAGCGTGGCGAGTTCGGCGGGGAGCACGTTGGCCGGCGTCGCGCCGCTGGCGAGGACCACCAGGTTCCTCAGGTTGTAGCGCCCCTGCGCGTCGCTGATGTTGCCGGACAAGAAGGCTTCCGGCCCGTCGTCGGCGTTGGACTTGTCGACCGCGAGAAAGGTCGACAGGCGCGATTCGGCCAGTGGCGTGGCCCAGGGCTCGGTCAGCGCGGTCGGGCGGCCACTCTTAAGGTCTTCACGCAGGATCAGCTTCGCGAAGTCGAGGGCGCCCGAGAGGATCCACGCCGCCTGTGCGCGGGCGCGCTCGGCCGACTCGACCTGCACCGCACGCCACTGCTGCCAGACCATCGCGGCGGCCAGCGTTGCCACCAGCGTCACGATGATCATCGCGGTCAGCAGCGCCGCGCCGCGCTGGGTGTGCGGGCGAGGCATGGTCAGGCGGCGGGCAGGCATCGCGTCAGAGACCCATGTAGCTGTCGCGGGTCAGGTCGCCGTTGACACCGCTGCCCGGCGCGAAGCTCAACACCACGCGCACACCGCTGGGCAGGAGGGTGCGGGCTACCGTGGGGATGACGCCGCCGGGAGTCGCCGTGGGTGCCGCGGCCACGGTCGCAGCGCCGACATTGCCGGTCGACTGGCAGTTGGCCCAGCCGTTGGTTTGATAGAAATAGACCTGCCAACCGGACACGCCCGTCAGCGCCTTCAGCGAGCCGGGCTCGCCGCCCTGCAACTGCAGGCTGCGCAGCCAGCTGTCCTGCAGCTCGCCGGTGGTCGTCACCGCCGGGCCGGCCCAACGCACCCACGCGCCGCCGCTGTCGTCGGGGCGGTACGACCAGGCGACGACCTGCAGCCCATCGGGCGTGCGGCGCACCATCCGCACCGAGGCACCGTCGCACTTGATCGCCTCGGGCACCGCGCTGCTGTCCTGGATCGACGCCAGGTCCTGGTCCCATTGCGCGATCACGGTGTTCAGGCGCAGCGTCTGCTCGAGCCGCGCCTGGCTCGCGTCGCGGCTGCGCACGATGCCGTCCACGCCCTGCCAGGCCATCGCCGCCATGATCGCCATGATGACCATCGCGACCAGCACCTCGACCAGCGTGAAGCCGCTGTGCCGCATGGCGGCCGGTGCCGGTCGGGCGCGGTGACTCATTTGCGAAGCACCGTCGTCAGGTTCAGGATCGGACGCCCGGCCTCGTCGGCGACGGCCGCGTCGACGTTGACGAACAGCGGGTTCGGCGTCGGCCGCACCGACAGCCGGCCTGCATAGGCCTGGCCGAGCTCGACGCAGCTGAACTCCGAGTCGCCGATCGGCGGCGTCAGCTTGCTCAGGCGCAGCCCGGTCAGCTGGTTGTCGGCGCACCACTGTGCCGCGGTCGCGTCGGCCAGACGCTGGGTGTTGTTGGTCAGCGCGCCGGCGGCCTTGATGCCGGCGCCGAGCGTGATCGCAACGATCGCGAGCGCGACCATCACCTCGATCAGTGTGAAGCCCGATGCGCGACGCGTGACCGTCATGACCGGGCCGGCACCGGCGCTACGCTGTCGATCACGGTGAATGGACCGAGGCCGTCGGTCGCCAGCGTCAGGCTCTGCGATTCGAGGTGCAGCACGATGCGCTGCGCACCGATCAGCGGCTCCGGGCCGAGCACCACCGCGCGGGCGCCCAGCACTTCGGCGGTCACGCCGGGCGCGAGCCACTTCGTCGGCAGTTCGGACGACGGCGGCATGCCGACGAAACGGAAGCCCTCGGTACCTTCCTGTTCGGAGCGTGGCTCCCAGCTCGCCGTCAGGCCCGCGGCGCGGGCTTCGGAGCGTGCCGCTTCGAGCAGCGCGACCAGCCGCGCGCCCTCGTGTTCGAGACGGGTCGACGCCGGATCCCGCAGCGCCAGGCTGGCGACCGCGCTGGCGATCGCGATCAGCGCGACCACGACCATCAGCTCGATCAGCGTGAAGCCGGACACGTGGCCCGGCGCTCGGCCCGCGGTCGCTGTGTCGCGTCGCCGAGCCACGTGTCCGGCTTCACGCTGATCG
>JAYSLR010000053.1:0-20138 GCA_043725365.1 Rhizobacter sp.
AGACCTGCGTTTGAACACCACCACCGCATCGCGCCGAGTGGCACCGGGAAGCGTCAGGCCGGCCCCTCGTCCCCGAGGCGGATTTTGCAGGGCCGACTCTTTACCCGGTCGCCTCAGGCCGTCTGCGAGCCGACGGGCGCGCCGTGCCGCGATCTGCACTTTGTGGATGACAGTGAAGGACTCAGGCACGAATAACACGTTCGCGAGCGGCTGGCCCTTGAGAAGCTTGTTCGCCGCCGCGCGAAGCAGGTGATGGCGCACCACCGCCCAGGAGCGCTTTCCGGCGAAAGCCGGTTTCCACGTCGTCAATTCGGCGTCGTTCCATAGAAAGTTCAACAAGCCGCGTAGGCTCAGGCGCGGTCTGGTGTCGCTAACGTTTGACGCCTCGGATGTCGCGCCGTGCGACATGGACCGCGAAGACCCGCAGGACAGCGAAAACTCGACATCGAGATTCGTGATGCCAGTGTCGGGATCCTGCGAGATGGCGGCGCCAATGTCCGCCGAGCCAGACAACTCTTCCGGCGGTTCGTAGTGCAAGCAGTCCACCGCGTGGCGCCTGCCCGTGCACGGCATCCGCTTGAGCACGAACGTCCCGCCCAAGCACGCGATGTAGACCGGGACGGGCATCATGGAACACAGGCACATCGGTCGGACGTGATTCCTATACGCCAGCTCCAAGACCGACTGAAGCCCGAGTTCGCCGGCTTCGAACTTCTGTCCGTCAACCGAGTACATGCCTGACCGCTCCAATCAACGGCTGGGTGCAGACCGCTCTCGCACGCGGGTGACCACGCGCGCCGGCATCACCGGAGCGCGCTGCGATGGCGCGCTCTTGTCGAAGACCTTGACCTTGTGGACCTGACCATCGCGAAGGCGGGACGCGAGATTCTCGGCGGCTGCCGCCATAACCGCGTCCCGTTGCTTGGTAGGCACGCCCTTCGACACCAGGACCGCCTCCAGCGCCGCCATGACGGCCTTTCTGCCACCACTGCCGCGAGCCGATTGCCTTGTCGGGCTGCCCGCCGCGCTTTCAGACGCGCGACCTGGCTCCGCGATTCGAGCGGGCTCGATGCTATTCACTGCTCGGCCCTCGCGCTCGCGCTTCAGCAGTTCCAGGTCTGCCAACTGAGGCTCGTAGCCCAAGGCCTTGACGCCGCGCAGCGATGCTTCCAGCCAGACCATCCGCTTGAAGTCCTCGTTTCCTGAGACGCGAAGCGCCTGCCAGTTTCGCGCCTCCGCCACGTCGACCATCGAGCGCGCGACCGACGGATTGTTGTTGTCGGTGGCGAGCCTGAACGTCGTCTCGGTGAACGCTACTCGGTTCGCATCACCGCGATACCGGTATTCCGTTTGACCGATGGCCAGGTCGCCGACCGTGACCGCGGCCCGCTTGACGACGTAGCGCTCGACGAGTGCCGCTTCCAATCGCGCGATTCGCGCTGCGCGTTCCGCGTCGAGATCGATCTTCGCGACCACCGTCTCGGCGGTGCGCGGTGCCGTTAGAGAAGTGGTGAGAGGGACTACCTTCGGCTTATCACCCAGTCCGGCATCGCGCGCCTGTTGCTCAGGCGCTGGCGCTCCTGGCCGCTTCCATTCGCCGCCGGTCTTTTGGACGGCGATACGTGAGCCGTCCTCGCCCACTGCATGGAACCTGGTCGCTCCGAGCTGTTCCGCCTTCGCCACCATCTCCTTGAACGAGTCGACCCGGTACGTCACTTCCGCGAACGGATCGCGCAGTTCGTACCGTGTTCCCGGAAGGTCGTTTGGCATCTGGAAGACCTGCCGCGCCACGGTGGCTCGGTTCGAGGGCTCGACGGTGCCGCCGGTCCGAATGGTGGGTCCGCTGTCGGTGTCCATGTTCGTTCTCCAAATTGGGATTGAGCGATAGCGTCGGGCCTGTCAGAGGGGCGAAGGCGAAGAACTGACCGCAAGGCGCTGTGGCGCAAGCCGATACAACTCGATCTCGACGCGCCGATTCAACGCGCGGCCGGTCGCTGTTCCGTTGTCGCTCACGGTGTCGCCCACGGGTTGCCACGTCATCCGGATGCGCGTCGGATCGACGCCTGCCTGCACGAGGTAGGTTCGCACGGCGAGCGCGCGCTCCCGCGCGATGCGGCTCTCGGCAGGCGATTCAATCTGTCCGTCGGTTCTTCCCCGCAGCATCACGAGCGACGCAGAGCGCGCCTGGTCGATGAGGGCTCGGCCTTCTGCTGCAGGAACTGCCACCTGAGCGCTTGCGAAGTCAAACGGCACGACATAGACGGAGTTCGCCAGTTCGATTTCGGGGGGAGGGCGTGACGACATCGCCTGCTGGTGAAGTGCCAAGCGCGTGGCGGTTGCACTTGCCGACTCGGCGAGTCGGGTGGTCTCGTTCGCCAAGATGCGAGTGTTCTGCAGATCGCTCTTGCAAGTCTGCAGTTCGATCGCGGCGGAGGCGTTGACCGGGCGCTTACGCGACTCGTCGACCGTCGGCGGTTTAGGCGGCGACCCGCACGAGCTGAGGACAAGCAGCAAGGCGAAAATCGGAAGCGAAGCACGCATGTTGGACTCCTTCAATGTTCGGTGGTCGAGTGATCTCGCTCGAGCGCCACAGCGATCTCGATGTCGGTTGGGGGCGTGGCCGGCTCTTCGCCGACAGGTTCGATCGATCCGCCAGCAGGCCCGTTCGCGGTCAAGACCAGCGTCCGATCCAAAAATCCTTCGATGCACGCATCCCACTCGGCCTTGCTTCCGGTTGCGCCGGGGACCGCGAGGTCGCTGAAATCCTGCGCGAGGTCGTCGAGCGTCAGAACCTGATCCGCGGACAGCTCGTCGTCGGCGTAGCGAATCCGTTGTTGCGCCTTCGCCAGATGCAGGTCCATGTTCATGCGGGGCACCGCGGGCGCTCGGCGCAGGCGATCCTTGAACGCCTTCTCCCGGTGATAGCGAATCTTTTCGCCCAGGATCGGCTTGCAGTTCTCGAAGATCACCACCAGGCGTGCCGGGCCGAGCTCTTTGAATTCCTGCGGCAGCAGCAGGGCACGGCGCTGATCGCTTTCGTTGCGGCCGGTGCTCGAATGCCCGTGATGCCCGAAGGACCGCGAATGGCTCCTCGAGGTCGCCCGCTCGGTGAAGTGCCCGAGCATCGCGCTGTACTCATCGGCGTCGCGCTGCTCGCGCGGCGCATACAGGATCTGCAGCCCGTGGTTCGTCGCAAACGTGCGGGCTTCCTTGTCGCCATAGAGCGCGTCGAGTTGCGACATGGCCTGCACCACCGTGAGGAGCCGCAGGTTGTAGCCGGCCAGGAAGGCGGCCGACGTGGAGATCACTCCGACGCGACCCATCGCCGCGAACTCATCGTTGACCAGCAGGCACTGGAACCGGAGGCTCGGGTCGTGCTCCGGCAACTGTTGTGTGTTCAGGCTCACCAGTTGCGAAAAGAACAGGTTCAGCAAAGGGCGGGCATTGGCGAGCCGGTTCGGCGGAACGCGAACATAGACCGTCATCCGCTTGCGCCGCAGGTCTTCGAGCCTGAAGTCATCGGCGCTGGTCGCAGCATCGACGATCGCATCCTCGAAGATCGTCAGCGGCGCATTGAAGGTCGAGACGATGGACGAGAGCGTGTTGTCGGAGTTGGTGAGTAACCGGTTGAGCGCGTCGGCGCATTCGTCGCTGAGCGGATCGCCGTCCTTGATGCGCTGGCCGATCGCGCCGCTCAGGTGGTCCTTGAGCGACTGGCCCTTGCCGGACGACTGACGCAGCATCTCGCCGAGCGTCCGGGGCAGCGCGGGTGTTTCCAGCAGGTAGAGCCCGAGCCCCATGAAGAGGTTGCGGGCCTGGTCGTTGAAGAACGCTTCCGACGACGTGTTGGTGCCGTCGTTCGGGAAGAACACCTGCCCAATCGCCAGCAGGTCACCGACGCGGTGCAGCGGACTCGTGCGGACGGCAGTCAGCGGGTTCCAACGGTGGCTGCGCGCCTGCTCATCGAACGGCGAGAAGGCGTAGACGCGTTGACCGTGCGCCGTCCGATAGCCGGCGGTGATCTCGTAATTCTCGCCCTTGATGTCGAGCACCACGACCGAGTCGGGCCAGTTCAGAAGGTTCGGCACGACGACGCCGACGCCTTTGCCGCTTCGCGTAGGCGCGGACAGCATCACGGACAGCTGACCCGGCAGCGTCAAGAACCGGCCGCGATGGCGGCCGACGATGATCCTCGGCGATCGATCCTCGCCGCCGCGATCCAGGAGTCCGGCCCGAACGATCTCCGCCTCGGTCGCGAACCGTGCGTCGCCGTGCAGCGGACGCTGCCTGCGTGCCGCGACGACCAAGGACAACGGAAGCACGACCAGAAGCGCGATGCCCGACGCGCCGACGGAGCCGATCAGCTGCCTGCGCCGCTTCGGGTCGTCGGCGTAAGCGTTCCAGTACGTCGAGATGCTCGTGAACTCGGCGTGGCGCGGATGCACCTTGTTCAGGAGCAGGAAGATCACCGCGGACAGGTAGACCGCCGCGCACGCGAGGCCGCAGAAGACGATGGCGACGAACAGACCTGCCGCGCCTTTGCGTGCCGGCGTCCAGGTCGTCATCGACAAGGCCGTCGCTGCGCTCACGCTGCGGCCCTCGCGTCCTGACCCGCACCGGACTCGTCCCAGCGCCCCAGCCGCTGTCGCCGTGGCTGGTAGTAGATTTCCGAGATGAAGCGGCCGCGCTCGTCACGATCGAACTGGACGATGACGTCGATCACGACACCCAGCAGCCACTTGATCTCGTTCATGCGCAGGCCGCCGCCGGCCCCGCTCTCGCGGATCATCAGAGACATCTGCTCAAAGGCGAGGGCGCAGCTGCCTGCATGGACGCTGGTGATGCTGCCCGGGTGGCCTGAGGCGGCAAGGCGCACGAAGTAGAAGCACTCGTCGCCACGAACTTCGGCGAGGAACAGTCGGTCCGGCTTCATGCGCAGGCAGGCCTCGAGCAGCGACTTCGCCGTCACCTTGGCCATGCCCTGCGCATTCTTGCTGTAGTACAGGTGCACGACATTCGGGTGATTCGGAATCGTCAGCTCGGGCGTGTCCTCGATCGTGATCAGGCGTTCCCGGTGCGTGACCTCTTCGACGAGCCCCTTCATGAAGGTCGTCTTGCCGGATCCCGTCTTGCCGCTGACGACGATCGTCTGGTGCTTCTGAACAGCCAGGCGAAGGAAGTCGGAATACCGCCCCGCATCTCGCAGTGCGACGAGTTCCTGCTCGAAGGGGAGAAGTTCACAGGCCTCGCTTCGGGCGACGGTCGCGGTGCGCTCGAACAGGCCTTCGCGCTCGAAGTCATCCAGGCGCCGGATCAACTGCGCGGGCTTGCGAATCGTGATCGACACCGTTCCGCGCGTCACCGCCGGCGGGACGACGAACTGAACGCGCTCTCCCGTCGGCAAGGTGGCCGAGAGGAGCGGGTGTTCTTGGTTGATCTGCTGATCGGAGTACGTCGCCACCGCCGTTGCCAGCGACAGGCAACGTTCGAGAGTGAGTTCTTGCGCGGCGACGGACTGCCATCCCTTAGCGGTCTCGACCATCATCTCGCCGGGCCGGTTGACGCAGACTTCCAGCACACCGGGCGCATCGAGTTGCGCCCGAAGGGGACGCAGAAACTCGACCACCGAGGTGGCGTCGCCGCACCATGCATCGGCGAGGTCGGGATCGATACCGTCGATCAGGGTTGACCCGCTCATCGCTCGCCCACCTTCAGCTCGTAGACAGACGAGAAATCCACGTCCCGCGCCACATAGATGCCGACGATGCCACCCTGGTTCTGGTAGATCAGCGGCGGGATGTTGATCGTGCTGTCGAGCACCTTCTCCGCGAGCTTGCTCGTGCTGGAAGTGGTGGAGGGCAGCAGGATCGTGTTGCCGGTACCTGTGCTGCCGCGATCCTCGATCGCCAGCTTCACGGAGTCGTCGATCAGCGAGAGCAGCATCGCCGCGCCGATGCGTTCCGGCCAGCGGTTGTCGAGGTAGCCATTGATGCCGGACTCGCCGAGCGGCCCGGTCCCGGGCGACTCGATGTCGACCGTGACGCCGTTGGGCGTGCGGATGCGTGTCCACAGAACCGGGATGCGTACGGTCCCGGGTCGCACCGATGCGATCCGATATTCACCGTCCATGTGCGAACCACGCTCGACGAGGAGGACGCGCCCGTCATCGCTGAACACATTGCGCTGGACCTGGCAGCTGACGAAGCCGGACGCTGCGCTGATCAGCTTCGTCTTGAGAGCGCAGGTGAATGCCGTGCCCTTGGGGAGGATCAGACTGCGATCGCCGAGCAGTCCGGCCGCAACGCGCGGCGTTGCCGACTTCTGCAGCTCGCCTCCGAAGAGACCGGTCGGCGGGGCTGCGCTCGAAACGATCGTGGATGGAAGGCCTTGGGTGGCTGGCGTGAGAGTGCCTCCTCCCTTGGTCAGCGAATCGACAACACCTTGCAGCTGGCGCTGATAGGTTTCGAGGTTGCGACGCGTGGTGTCGAGGGGGCCATCGGGTGCGGCGCCGTCGCCTCCGCCCTGACCCGCCTGGCGCCGCGACAGTGAGTCGGGTGCTGGCGTGGGTCGACTCGACACGAGCAGGACCGGCGCGTCTTCCGGCGTCATCTTGGCTGGTTCGTTCTGGCGCAGCGGAATGGCCTCCGCCCGTCGCTCTTCAGCGCTGGGCACGATGGCCGGGATCATGCGACCGGCAGGCGCAAAGGCAACCGGAAGCGGCAAGGTCATGTCGAGGCGACGTGCGTCGCCCCCGGCAGCGGCCGGTCGATCACCCAGTCGCTTGGAGACTTCGTCGCCGTCCTTCTTGCTCGACAGCGCCCGATTGATGGAGACTCCCGACACCGCCACGAGGGACAGTGCGAGCAGCGCCACCGCGAAGATGCCTTTGCGAGAGACGTTGACGCCTTTGGACCGAACGACGCTCGGTATGCCGGCTTCGCCTTCGAGGGGTTCGATCACGTTGGCGGAATCGGATCCATCCCGATCCGGGTCCGGCCGAGATTCGTTGGCACTCATCGTTGACCTCCATGACCAGTGGCAAGTGGCGTGGGCGCGGTCTTGATCTGCCGATCGACACCGGACACCGTGGTGCCGTTGCTCGGCGGCACGCCATCCAGGTCGAAGGCCTCGTTCCACACCCCGACGACGGCTGAACCCGCGCGCAGCATCAGCCGATGGCCGACCCGGTCGGCGACGAGCAGATCACCTTCCATCCGCGCATTGACGACGGTCTCGGACCCGTCGGACAGCACATGGAAGATGGCCGGCACTTCCCGGTTGTTCGGGAACTTCAGGTATGTGAAGCGCCCGTCGTCGAAGACGAGCGTGGGCACGATTTCTTCCGAGTGCTTGCCCTCGGCGATCGAGTAGTTGGAGTTGAGGGGTTGGGGTGCAGCGCCCAATCGGTCCTTGATCAACTCCGCTGCCGAGAGCGGCGCTGGCGCGCCGACCAGGGCCGCCGCCAACGACGCTTGTGGCGCAACCGGCGGTGGAGGCGGCACTGCCGTCCTGACCGAGAGTCGATAGACGGGCTGGCGTGCATCTCTGTCGGCCAGCACGACGAACCGGAACGAATGGGTACGCCTGTCGGTGACCACCGCGATGTTGTTCGGCGAGCCCGCGGTAGTCTTTGGCTTGACGAAGAGGTGGCGGCCACCGGGTTGCGCTGCGACACACCAGCTCGAGTCGGGCTTGGCGCAATCGGCACCGAGGCCGGAGGCGACATCGGTGATCGCCTCGTTGGCGTCGAGCACGATGTCGGTGACGACGCCTCGTTTGACGAAGACGGTGACGACTGCTTGCGGGTCATAGAAGACCTCTCGCAGCCGGGGATCAGCGCTGTCCTGAGCGAAGGCCGGATCGACCAAGAGGCCGACGGATGCTGCGATCAGCCATGCGGCGGCGAACGTGAGCGTGTCTCTGCGCATGGTCGCCTCACTGTTTCGCAGCCGCGCCACCTGGCGTGGAAGGTGACGCTGCGATCTCCGGATCGGATCGGTAGGCCGTGACGACGAAGCCGAACGGGTTTTCGATCCGGTCCTTCTCCTTCGCGAGCACCTTCGGTTGGTACTCGTAGACGACGCTGGCCGCGTGCCGTGTCGTCACGTCGGGGATATTCCGATCGACCACGTGCACGACCTTCTCGTAGGAGATCGACGCGACGCCGCCGTTTCCGCGTCGACCGGACGGTGCCAGGCGCACCCCGACCACGTTGATGCGCCATTCTTCGGCGCCCGCCAGCTTCTTCTGCAGGGCATCCTGGCCCTCGAACGAGCGGTTGTAGTCGGCGAAGACGGTCGGGATCGCCATGCGCGACACTTGGTCGAAGTCACGTTGCAGGAACCACCAGCTGTAGCCCTCGCGTGCCCGGATAAAGACGGCGAGGTTGTGCTTGTCGAGCGCTTCCATTGGCGGGATCGTCTCGGCGCTCAGTCGTTGCTCGATCGTAGTCTCGCCGGTGGTCTTGTCGACCACGATCGGGATGCCGACGACCTGGTGGAGCGCGCCGTGCGCGAGGACCGCCAGCGCGCTGATGATCGCCACGAGGATGCCGACGCCACCCACGATCCAGCCCCGACGTTCGGAGCGCTGCAGCATCAGCGCGCGATCGAGTTCCCAGTTGCGATTGGTTTCGATGGCGTCATTCGATTCGGCCAGCCGCTCGGGGCTGTGAGATGCAGCGAAGCCGGGGTGTACGAGGGCATTCATGGTGCGTCGTCTCCGTCGAAGTGCTCAGTGCAGGTAGTCGGAAATCTTGCCGGTGCGGTTCAGCATCTCGGCCTGCCGTTCGCGGTCACGCGAGCGGGCGATGCGCTCTTCGCTGTCGGCCATGCCGGTAAGCATCTGCACCTGCGACATCTCATGCTGCAGCATCGCGTTCTCGGCGCCGATGCGCGCCTGGATCTCGAGGACTGCCTTCTGGTCGCTGGTGCCGTTGATCTGGGTCATCAGCGACTTGATCTGGTCAAGGCGGCCGGATGCGGCCTTCATGGCGTCCTGAAGCAAGCCTTTCTGCTGGTACGGCTGCGCGAGGATTGCTTGGCACTCGGTGCGGGCCGCCCCGGCGCGATCCAGGCAGTTGTAGACCATCTGCGCGTCGCGAAGCGTCTTCGAGGTGCTGGTGAGCCCGCCATAGCCACCCGTGTCGATGGCATTGACCAGGTTGTAGGCGTTCGCGGGGACGTAGTTCTTCAGCGTGCCGCTGTCGAAAACGTTGCCTAGGTTGCGCATGCCGTTGATGCTGGCGAGCTGACTCTGCAGCGCCTCGATTTGCTCGACCTGATTGGCAATCTTCGTGACGTCGTTCAGGACCTGCATGATGGTCTGGACCAGGTTCGCGATGTCGATGACCGGGATCCCCTGAGCCTGGCTCGCGGGTGCGAACGAGGCGAGGGGAACGGAGACAGCGAAGGCAATGGCGGCGAGACGAAGGCGTGGCTTCATGAGGGGCTCCTTGGGGGTGGGTCAGCTTCGGCCGCGCATCGCGGCCAGACGGTAGGCGGCGGTACGAACGCCGGTGTAGGCGCCGCGCGCGACCGCGCCGGCACCGGTGGACATGGTTCCTGCGAAGCGGGCGCCGGCAGATGCTGCGGAACGCGTGGCCTGGCCTGCGGCGTAGGGCAGGCCGGTGCCTGCACGGATGGCGCCGCCCGCAGTAGCAGTTGCAGCTGCGGAAGAGCCGCCTGATCGGGAGGCGCGCAGGCCGGCGACCATCATCGCGTTCTGAACCATCTGGATGCCCTGCTGGACCGCTGCGCCACCAGTCAGGGCGGACGCGAGGCTCGGCGCCTGGAAACAAATGATTGCCATGACGATCATGAGGACGCAGTAGCGGGTGGCTTCGCCAAGCGCGTTGATGGTCGCCCCGAGGAAGCCGCCGCTGTCCTGAATGGCATGGAACATCTCTTGCCCGACAAAGGCGCTGAGGCCGAGCGCGAAGAACGCGAACCACGTCAGGACGACCGCGTTGAGCAGCATGGATAGCCAGCTGTCGAAGAATCTTTGAGTTGGCTTCCAGGCAAGGCAGAAAATGAAGATCGGCCCGACGCCGATGATGAATGTCATGAAGACGGTCGCGAGGGTCACGACGAAGACCGCTACGCAGAGGAACGCCACGGAGCCGATCGAGAAGATCGCCGCTGCAAGGAAGAGGTCCAGACGCGTGATCCCGGCGTCCGCCATGATGTCCGCCACTTGCTTGCTCGCGTTGTCATTGAACTCATCGAGCAGGCCGTATGGCGAAGTGATCGTCGTCGACGGCGCGCCGGCGGGAAGGAACGTGGACGCCACGCCCATCGCCAAGCCGTTGGCTGTGTCAGCGACGTTGGCTACGTAGAACGCCGATTGCAGCGCGAACGCCAGCACGAGGCCGATCTTGGTCACTCTCCACAAGAAGCTCGGGACTGTCTCGGAGACTTCGTTCCGGAGAACGGCCCAACCGTAGAGGATGACCCACAGGGTCATGACGGTGAGCACGATCGGAGTGAGTGCAGTCATGAGACTAGAGATCACGCCGAGCACGTAGGTACTCAGGATCGCCGTTAGCTTTGAGCCGAGCCAAGTGAACACGTGAGATCTCCCCGCCTACTGAACCGCATCCGCGGGAAGATTCGCTGGAGGCCGCGCGAAGATGGGCGTGCATTTGCTTGCCAGGTCGGGAAACTGGCATTGCTGCCACTCGTTTCCGTGCTTGACGACCCACACGCGCGAGAGTTTCTGAAGGCCGTACGTCGACGCGCGGCAGCTGCCCGGTCGCGCAAACGGCTCCGTGCATTCTTGTAGGCCAGCATCCGTCTCAACCATTCGCCACGCGCCCGCGTAGCACTTCGCCGTGGCGTCACACACTTTCCCTACCGAGGCAGGTACCGGTGGTCTGCTGGTCGTCATGCCGGTTGCTGTCTTCTGGACGGCCTCGTTCCCTTTGACGTACTGGGCTTGCGCGTCGAGACAGGCGAGGACGCTCGTCGCGAGGACGAGTATCGAAATGGCTTTCATGGGACGCTCCTTTGCGGCTTGGATTTGCGCTCACGAACCGCATCCAGAAGCAGAGGGAGCCAGGCCTTGGGGTCGTCACCCACGCGTTCCCGGATGCCGTCGAGCAATGCGACGTTATCCGTGGTGGCGGACAACACGGTAACGAAGTCTTCGAGCCCGGAGAGGTCGAGTTCGCAGATCGCGCTGCTGTTGCCCTGCTTGACCATGAAGCTGCGCCCGCCCCGCGCGCTGAGGCTTTTGACGATGTCGTATTCGGCTTCGGTCAGCCCGAAGCCTTCGACGTATTCCTCGCGCATCGCTTCCGGATTGGCGAGGAAGATCTTCGTCACGCTCTGCTCGACCATCGTTCGGCCGATCGCGTGGCGGAGCACGTCCGATGGGCTCTGCGTGTCGAAGATGCCGAGGCCGTTCTGCTTGCGGATCGTCTTCTGCTTCTGCTTGGCGAAGTCGCTGAAGATCTCGTTGTCGAGCGCCTTCCAGAACTCCGAGATGACGTAGATCAGCCGCTGGCCGTTGACGAGCTCGCCCATCACGTCCAGCAGGTACAACATCATCGGCGTGCGCACTTCGGGCAGATCGAGGAACTCCGTCGTGTCGAAACCGATGGCGCTCGCATCCATCAGGTCCGTGAGGCGATCGTCGGCTTCGTCGAACACCCAACCGAGGGCGCCGCCCTTGCACCAGCGACCGAGTCGCTCGTAGAGGCTGTTCTCGCCCGACTTCGGCAGGTTCTGCCGAATCGTTGAGAAGCGGCGCAGCGGCCTCGGCATCATCGCGACGGATCGCACGGCATCGGCGATGGCTCGCTCGTCTGCCGGGAGCAGGGGCAGGGTCGGCGTCGCGATGCACGTCCGGAGCAACTGCTCCCAGAACTGGATGCGTGCCGGCGTCGGTTCTCGCTGCAGTGGGTTGCAGCCCGTCGGCTTGCCCGCCTCCAGGGTGAAATACCGGCCGCCGAGTGCACGCAAGGCGATCTCGCTGCCGCGGTCCAGGTCGAACAGGACGAGGCGAGGCGCCGGGTTCCACTTCCGCGTCAACGCCAGCAGCAGCATCACGAGCGTTGTCTTGCCGACGCCGGTGGAGCCGATGATGAGCGTGTTGCCCGGGTGCTTCTTGTCGGCGGAGTCTTCGTCTTCGGGACTCTTGTGGAGGTTCAAATAGAACGGCTGGCCGCTCGGCGTGCGAAGCAGGACCAGCGCTTCTCCCCACGGGTTGCCATCGCGCTTGCCACGCGGGAAGTTATGGCCGCTGGAGAGCGCAGCGAACGCACGGGAGGAGAGCTTGGCCTCCCGAGGACGCCACTGCCAGTTGCCCGGCATCTGGGCGAACCACGCAGCGTCGGCCACGAGGTCGACTGGGCGCATCTGCAAGCTGCAGGCTTCGCCCACCGCACCGATCGCTTGCGCCGCACGGCGACCCGCATCGGCCACGTCGTCGCCGAACACGACCAGGCTGTAGTGGAACTCTCCCATGCAGAACTGGCCGTCGCCGAGTTCGTTCAAGGCCACGTCCATCTCGGCGACCTGGCTCTCGACGACATCGTCGCTGGCGATCAGTTGGTCCCGCTGCAGTTCCAGCGCACGCATGGCCTCACGTCGCGGCAGGATCGAAAAGCTTTGGGTCTCGATGAACTCGCTGCGCTCGTAGAGCAGGGCATTCAGCACGCCCGGTTCGACTGCGTCAGCGTACTCGTGGATGTCGACGAAGGCCGCGAAGCGCTTCTGCTCGCCGTTCCTGATCTCGAGCTTGTCGGCGCCGAAAGACAGGCGTGAGGTCGGCAGCGTCCGGTAGAGCGGGCCGGCATGCATCGGCACTGCCCGCCACACGCCGTTGACCAGGTAGCCGAGGAACTCGGCAACCGCGGAATAGTCGCGCCCGTTGCGGCGGACCGTGCCGAGCAGTTGCGGGTCGAAGCCGCGCAGGACGCGTTGGACCAGGGCGGACTTCTCGTCCATGACGCGCATCGCGTCTTGCTGGGCCGTGGCGATGTCGAGGCGTGTCCGCCGTGTGGACTGGAACGCCCGGCCGACGCTCGATATGGTCGGACGGTAGACCAGCGTCATGTAGAGCTCGTTGCTCATCATGCGCTGCCTGTGCAACAGGCCGCCGTAGGCCTGCGCCACGTCGCGGGCGAAGCCCGGTTCCGTCGGGACTGCCATGTCGTCCTCGATGGCCCGATGCAGGCGGTGCTCCCACACAGCGAACTGGCCGCCGGCCAGGTTGCGAAGCAGGCTGCACTTCGCCTCGTGCCGCTCGGCGATGGTGTGCTCGTCGGCGCACTCGAACGCAACGCCGTCCAGACGCCACACCCGAAGGTAGTCCCCACCCCGGGTGATCACATCAACGGGGGAGACCAGGGACGAGAACGGCACGAAGCGCGCAAGAGGGTTCTCGCACTGTGCGCGGGCCCAGTGACGCGGTTCGGCGCTGCGCCGCATCCTGGGTGCCCTTGACGGGGGGTCACCCATTCGGGTGCCAGAGTTACCGATGCCAAACATCACGAGTCCCCCGATAGAGGTAAGGCGCGTAGCTGCGCGATTGCCAGAGGCGACGATTGCGGTCGTGGAACCTCAACTTGGCAGCGACGAACATCTGCCGGAATCGCTGGTCGTCCTTGCTCGTGACGAAGCGCATCCAACCCAGAGCGGGAACGAAGGCGCCGAGCACGATGGGCAGGATCCACCAGCTGACCAGGCTGCCGACCCACAGAACCAGGAGCATTCCCGTGCCAAACAGGACCACCAGTGGAACGAGCGGGATGCCCAGCTTCATGGCGGGCCGGGTGGCGCCCTTGTAGATGGCTTCGGCTTGCACAATGAACTCGCCTGCGATCAGCTGATGATGTAGGTCGAGAACGCCGTGGCGCCGCCGATCAGCGTGCCGCCGATCAGCACGTTCGCTACATCGGCGAGGCGTGCGCCCTGGAAGATCATCTTGAAGCCTGCCCAGATGATCGCGATCGTGACGACGGCGATCGAGATCGTCACCAAGATGGTGTTGACGTTGGTCACCGTCGTGTTGATCTTGTCGAAGCCCTGCGCGAATGCCAGCTGCGGCAGCAGCATGAAGAGAACGCAGGAGAGGATGAACACCAGGGTGCTGGTGTTGAAAATTTGACGCAAAGCAGTGGCCATGATCGATTCCTCAATCACAAAAAATGGGGGAGAGACGGAGCTGAAGTGCGCGGTGCGTCAGGGCGGCGCGCGCGCCGTCTGCTGGGCGTTCCTGATCACACGGCTCACGTAGCCGTGGCGAAAGCCAGTCGTGAAGTTGCCGCTGTAATAGCAGGAGAGAGAACGCCGGAGCGAGGCTTGCGATTCGTCCTTCGAGCCGGCTCGCTCGAAGCACTCGCTCAGGATCGCCTGCATGGCCTGCAGGTTCTTGCAGGCGTCGAAGCCGTCGGCGACGGACATGCCGAACCGGTCCAGGTTGCGCACGTTGATCTGTGCCAGACCGACGCTGAAGTTGCGACCCTGCGCGCGAAGTGCCCGTGCAGTCGCGAGTGCCTCTTCAATGTTGCGCGGCTGCCTCTGGAGACTGCCCGCGACGACGCCGATCGCATGCGGGTTGAACGTGCTTTCTGTCGCCACGAGGGCCTGCGCTGTGCCCGGATGCACGAGGGGTGCACAGAGCGTCGCGAGTGCCATGAACGTGGTGAGGTCCATGTCGATCAACCGCGTTTTGTCGATGAGTCCATGGGAGTAAATCTAGGCGTCGAAGCACCTCTTTCTCGTGCTGAATTTCGACTCAAATTCAGCAACTTGGCGTCTGTCTCCGGCGAGCCTTTGGTCCGACAAGGTGCAGTGCGATCCAAGGGCGTCTCGGGACGTCCAGACGCCATGCGGGGACCACCCACGCTAATGCTGTAGGGCAATTGCCAGTGCTCGCTTCGTCTCGATGGCGAATTCGGACGTGCGCGCCTCTAACGACCGCCTAAAATAGATCGAAGTAAGAGACGCTCGGTCCTTCAGTCGCCGGGTGAGCAAGTGAGGGATTCGCTTTCATGCCAACGACTTCGATGTCCAAGGAACTCGGATCGCGTCGCGATGCTGACGATGCGCCGGTGGCGTCTCGATATATCAAGGCATTGCTGAACCGCCACGATGTCGCCAGCAATCAGCACACGATCACGATCGCTGACGTGCTCCAGGTCAAGTACACGATGGCCTATCGGCGCATGAACGGCACGGTGGCTTGGGAAGTCGAAGAAATCGAGACGATCGCCGAGCACTTCGGCGAATCACTGGCCAGTGTGTTCTCGGAGCAGCACGCGAGCGAAGAGGTGACCGGCGTGCTCGTGGCGGGTCCTGTCCGCGTTCCGTGCCAACTGATCCCAGGACGCCTGTTGCGTGACCCGGCACGCAACTCGCTGGTGGCCGTTCGCCTGGGGGAGCAGTGGATGGTGATGCCGGTCAGCGACGCCGGCGTGGGGGAGTGCTTCGAGGTGGTGAGCATGCGCGTCGTGGGCGTGGGAGATCGACGCTGGCGCATCGCGGTCCTCGACGACGACGCCGACGAATCGAAGAGCCTCGCCAAGCATTTTTCGTCTCGTGGCTGTGACGTGGAGGCCTTCACCCGGGTGGACGCTCTCATACCGAGCATGAGGCTGAAGCCGTTCGACGGTTTCGTCATTGACTGGATGCTCGCGGAGGGCTCGGCGGCAGAGCTGGTCGGAATGATTCGTGCGGATGACCGTGATTGCCCGATCGCAGTTCTGACCGGAAAGATTCAATCCGACGTCTTGGTCGAGCCCGCAGTCGCCGAAGCAGTATCGACCTACAAGCTGCTGTTCTTCGAGAAGCCTACGCGGCTTCCGATCATTTCGGCGCAGCTGATACAAGCGTTGGTTGGTCGATAGCTCGCTGAATCGCCTGCATCGTGATCGGCTTCGTCAGATGGCTGTCGAATGGCCATCCTCTGCTTTCGTCGGGCACGTCCGCTGCGCTGATCGACACGATGCGCGACCGGGCGTTCGGGCCGTTTCCGCGCCGCGTCTCGGCGGCCAAGTCGAAGCCGCTCTTCACGGGCATGTCGAGGTCCAGAAACGCAATGTCGTAGGCATGCGTGCCAAGGAGGTTGGCGGCGGTGGCGACGGTTGGTGCGGCATCGCAAAAGAACCCCAGTTGTCGAACCACGCTGCCGATGGCTTCGAGCACTTCCTTGCGATCGTCGACGACGAGAACGCGCTTTGTCAGATCAATCTCGGCTGCATGGCGCTCTACATCGAGCAGTTCCGCAGGAATCGTGACGTCGAACGTTGTCCCTCGACCGCGTTCGCTCGTCACCTTCACCGACCCGCCGAGGAATTGCAGCACTGATCGCACGATGGCCAGTCCCAGCCCCGCGCCATCGCCTTTGATGGTCATCTCGCCGAAGCGGGTGTACGGATCGAACAGCGTTGGAATTCGATCGCGGTCGATACCGGGGCCGGTATCGATGACCTCGAAACGAAGTGAACTCGTCTGGGTGTCGTAGGGATGGAGCCTGAGCGTCACGGTGCCGTTCCTGGTGTGGCGCGTTGCATTCGTCAGGAGGTTGGTGAGCACCTGGTCGATGCGGGCGGGGTCCGCCACGACAAAGATCGGATCTTCGGGCGTATCCACTACGAGATCGAGCCCCTTGACGATGGCCTCCCGACCCACCTCGCGGGCGATCGTGATGGCAAGTTCTCCCGCCTCGAAACGCATCGGGTTGATTTCCATCTTGCCGACATCGCCACGTGCGAGCGTCAGCAGATCGCGCAGTTGCGTGTTCAGCGCAGTCGCGCCGCGTCGGATCTGAGCGACTAGTTCTGCCTCGCCGGAGTCCTTAATGTATTGCTCCTCGAAGAGATCAATGGCGGAGACCACGGCCTGCAGCGGCGAGCGCAGTTCATGGCTCACGCGCGACAGGAACTCGCTTTTCGCCTGCAGCGAGTCCTGCATCGATTCCAGTCGCGCGCGCTCGATCTCGATCGTCTTCGCCTTCTCGACCGAACGGATCAGGGGCGCGAACAGCCACCAGGACCAGGCCAGCATCAGAAGCAACGAGCCACTCATCTGCAGCTGCGTGTGCCAATAGCTTCCGAAGAGAAGCGGTACCGAGGCCCCCAGCCACGCAAACCCGAGCTGCACCTTCATCGCGTTCGTTCCGTACCGAAAGCCGACGCGCACGATGATCACCAGCATGATCACCAGGAACCACGCGAGCAACTGCGGCGCCGCGTACAGGGCCCATCCAACCAGCAGTGGGTCGAGAACCATGAACGCGTACTGCACGTGGACGCCGCCTCGGGGTTTCCTTCTGAGATAGGACCAGAAGGCCAGTGCCATGGCCGCATACACAAGGCTGGCGATCATCCAGACCGATTCATCGGAACCGATCGGTGCGCCGACGACCTCGTGCAGGACGAAGATCCAGGAGACGCCCACTGCGGGCATCGCTACGCGGAGCAGAGCGCGGTCGCGTTCGTTCTCGGCGCGGAACTCGTTGCTGTGTGCGCCGACGTAGTCGTACATTCGCCAGAGCCACGCTGGCGTATTTCGCGTGGTGCTCACGTTCATCGTGACTGACATGGAGTTCTCCTCGGCCTTAGATCAGGCCGTACTCTGCAGCGAGGCGCGCGGCCGCTTTACGGCTCGACACGCCGAGCCTGACGTTCATACGGTGGAATCTTGAATCGACGGAACTGGTCGACCAGTTCAAGGCCTTGGCGATCGCCTTGGTGCCCAGGCCTATCCGCTCATGAGCAAGGAGCAGCAAGTCATCGGCGGAGATCTCCGCAGTGGCGATCAACTCATCTCTGATTCGCCCGATCCACCACTCGTGGAGTTCCATTGCGACGCCACGGGCGACTACCCTGAGCGCCACAAACCCTTCGTCGTCGAAGTAGCCAGGCTTCGAGCAGCCGAGGCAGAGCACTCCGGTTCGGGTGAGCCCACCGCTCGATGGCGCAGGGACGATCACAGCGGAGCGAAACCCGAATCTTGCTGCGAGCTCAACGGCGGCGCGCGCAGCATCGCTCGCGACCGGGATTTGCGAGCTGCGGACCGGCACCGAATAGCGCTGTGCGTACGCGAGCCACGGGTCGTCCTCGTAGCGCCCCTGCCGCTCGTATTCCGTGAACCAGGCAGGATCGCAGTCGAGCAGTAGCCGATACGATCGGCACGACTCGTCGTCCCGGATGAAGCTGGCGAAGATGGACACTTCGGCACCCATCCGCTGGGTCGCTTCGTGCAGCAGCTCGACCGCCTGGGTCTGGTCTCTGGCGGACTGCATGTCCCGTATCGCCTCACCGACGCGGGTGACGTAGTCCGGGTGGCGCGTCGCCTTCAGCAACGAGCCTTCTTCAGAGGGCGGATTTGAAGAGTTCACACCCGCTCCTCGTCACTTTGGAGAAGAGCAGGGGGTAGGCAAACCGAAGGGCGTCTGACTCGCACCAGCGGATGAATGATGCTTCATCGGTGAAGCGCACCGATTGCGTGACCTGCCCTCCGCCGGCACGACGCTCTTTGCGTTGTACGGCAATCCCGCCCGGGCGCGCGTCGAGATGGAACACGAGGACTTGATCGTCGCTTGTCGCGGTGACGCCGAGATGCGCCTTCAACGATTGGCGGCGTGCCTTCTTATTCACGACGCGTGCCGGGCGCAAGTAACCCAACAGCTTCAGGGTCGAAGCTACCTTTGCAGGGCGGAGGCTGCGCCACGTACAGCGTGGGCAGGCGGACTCTGCGCAAAGCAACGCGCAGAACGCGTTCTGGCAGCACTAGGTGGTCCGACATAGGCACCTCCTGCGGACCACAAGTCCGCGATGGTTTCACGAAGCTTCAGCCCCACTAGGATTCTTCCGGTCGACCCGCCTGGATGTGCTGAGCGACTGGAAAAATCCGAAAGGGCAAACTAATATGAACTTGCATATCCATAAAGGCAAGTATCGTGCGAATTGTTTCCATTCGGCGGCGTATCAAGACGTCTCAGGCCGTGCTCGCGCGCGCGAGCGAATTCGATCGGCGCCAGCACGTTGCGCCTTCCTCATCGTCGGACGCCGAGAGCGCGAATCCTCGCGTCGCGCGCCTAGCCCGCAAGGCCTTTCGCGGATTTCCGGTGCCTCCCCGCTGCGCGGGCCCCTTCCGGAAATTCCACGGTGCCTTGCAGGCCGCAGCTTGCGCGTCGCAGTTCCTCGCGCAAGGCGACCGATGGATGAGAGGCAGGACTGGACAGGACACGGCATGCGCCGATCGGTAACTAGCAAAACTGCCGGCTCCCTCCGGATTCAAGGCAGGTTGGCAATTCAAGGGAGGCTCTGATGATGTGGATCGTATTTACACGTGCACCCGCTCCCGACGCGGCGTACTGGCCAGGGAGGCGAGCGCTGGCAGCGCTAGAAGCTTTGGCATGGCCGGTGATCGCGCTCGTCCTGCTGTCACAGGTGCAAGGACGAGCCGGATTGCTCGCCCCCGTCGCCTGCGTGATCTGCGGCATCAATGCCTTGGCGCGGCTGCGAACCGCACTTTGGGAGAACCATCGCTACAGATTTGCGACTTGGCGGGTGGGGCGAGTTGTCGTGGTGCTGGTGCTCATTGGCGCCGCTCTGAAAGTCGGAATAGCTTGGCGCTGACCAGAGAAGTGCAGGTCGTTCCGCACGCTCAGTCGCTCAGTTGCGTATTCTGATGAATTCCGCCACTGATTTCGGTTCAACCGCGCCGGCGATTCCGATCCAAATCTGCCAATCACTTTCCATGGTCACGACCGTACGCCTTGGGCAACGTCTTCACCGCCGAGGATGCATCCCTTCGCCCGCGTCGTTGTCATCGACTCTGGCGCGATCAACGTCAGCAATGTGTCGGGTAGCGGGCTGTCGCGTGGCGATTCCCTATGGCTCGACCCGGCCACAAGCGGTCGTCGCCGGAGGTCGGCTTAGCTGTCGGCCAGTTCGTGGCGATCGTGTATGCCAGCGGAGCGCTCGCTTCAAAGTGGTCTGGCGGACATTCACGGTGCCGAGCTATTTGCGAAAACCCATACGCCGCGCGCCTTTGCCCCGGAGACTCCTTCTTCTACAGTCCAAAATTCCTGATTAGCAACCAAGCTCAGCATTCCGTCTGACGACGCGCTCGTTGCGTGGTTTGCCCCGACTGACATCGACGATGAGTCGAGCGAACAAGCCG
>JAYSLR010000054.1:0-6500 GCA_043725365.1 Rhizobacter sp.
TCGATCACGCGGCGCGCGAAGCCTTCCCAGTCGAAGTCGGGGTAGGCGGCCAGGTGCGCGTTGTAGTTGCCGACCGCGCCGTTCATCTTCGCGAGCAGCTTCACGTCGGCGATGCGCGCGCGGGCGTGGGCCAGCCGCGCGACGACGTTGGCGATCTCCTTGCCGACCGTCGTCGGGCTCGCGGTCTGGCCGTGGGTGCGGCTGAGCATCGGCACCGCGGCCAGCGTGTGCGCCATCGTCGTCAGCTTCGCGACGACCTTGTCGAGCGCCGGCAGCAGCACCTCGGCGCGTGCCGAGCGCAGCATCAGCCCGTGGCTGGTGTTGTTGATGTCCTCGCTGGTGCAGGCGAAGTGCACGAACTCGCCCGCGGCCTTCAGCTCGGCGGTCGACTCGAAGCGGCCCTTCAGCCAGTATTCGACCGCCTTGACGTCGTGGTTGGTGGTGCGCTCGATGTCCTTGATCGCCTGCGCGTCGGCCTCGGAGAAGCGCAGCACCAGCCCGCGCAGCAACCCGCGGGCGGCCTCCGACAGCGGCTTGAACTCCGCGAAGCCGGCGTCCGACAGCGCGATGAACCACTCGACCTCGACCTGCACGCGCCGGTGCATCAGCCCGAACTCGGACAGCAGCGGGCGCAGCGCCGCGACCTTGGCGGCGTAGCGGCCGTCCAGCGGCGACAGGGCGGAGAGGGCGGACAGGTTCATGGCGGTTCGCGCGGAGGGCAGGCAACCCGCCATTGTAGTTTTGACGCCGGCGCGACCGGCGCGCCGTGCTCAGCGTGCCGCGGCGTCGCGGAAGCGGCGGATGCGCTCGGCGTCGTCGGGGTGGCTCGCGAACGCGATGCCGAGATCGCCGGCGCCCCGGCCGTTCGCGGCGCTCGCGGCCTGCACCGTGGCACGCCGCTGCGCCAGGCGCTCGAACAGCTCGACCATCACGGCCGGCGACAGGCCGTTCGCACGCAGCAATGCGATCGATTCGCGGTCGGCCTCGCGTTCGAGGTCGCGCGAATAGGCGCTCTGGCCGAGCAACACCGGCACCGTTGCCAGCAGCGTGCTGAAGTCGCCCCAGACCAGGCCGGCGGCGCCGCCCAGCACCGCGGCCTGCACCAGCAGCCGCATGCCGTGGCGGTGCCGGACGTGGCCGAGCTCGTGGCCGAGCACGCCGATCAACACGTCGTCGCGGCCCTCGAGCAGGGCCAGCAGGTCGTCGGTGACGAAGATCGCGCCGCCCGGCAGCGCGAACGCATTCGGGCCGAGTCGGGTGCGGCGGGCAGCGCCCGCGCCCGGCCATGGCGGGCTCGTCGCGAAGTGCAGCTCCCAGGCCGGCAGCCGATGCTGCGGATCGGCGCGCGCGACCGCCTTCGCAAACGCCTCGCGCAGCGCCTGCTGGCGCTGCGCCGGCACCTGGCTGGGCAGCAGCAGCGTGCCTTCGAGCGAGCGCTGCGCGGCCGCGCCGATCGTGCGGTCGACGCTCGCCGGCACCACCGCGAGCGCGCTGCGCGCCAGCCACGGCACGCCCCAGACGTAGCCGGCGGCACCCAGCATCAGCAGCACGAGCACGGCGGCGAGCGTGCTGCGCCAGTTCTGCTGGGCCCGCACGACCCACGACTCGCCGAGGCCGCTCGCGCGCGCCCACGCGTCCCAGGCGAGCGTGTCGGGCGCCTGCAGCGAGCCGCCGTCGCGCAGGTGGGCGACGCGCCGGCCGTGGCGCGTGCGCTCGGGCCACCGGACCTCGCCCAGCGGGACGCGCAGCGCCAGCCCGTCGCCGTCGATGTGCAACTGCCCGGCGGCGATGCGCAGCTGCGCCGGCCGCGGGCGGGCCGAACGGCCGTCGAAGTACGCGACGGCCAGCGGCGCGCCCGATGCCGGTGTCGCGCCGGCGCTCACAGGCCGATGTCGATGCCGAACAGGTCGCCGGCGGCGTCGCCGGCCGCATCGTCGGCGGCGCGTTCGCGCACACGGCTCTCGAGGGCGTCGGCGTCGACGCGCAACTGCACGGTCACGGCCTGCAGGCGCAGCCGCGCCATCGCGATCGCGGCGAACGGCAGGTACAGCCCGAGCGTGACGACGATCAGCAGCCAGTTCTTCAGCGTCAGCCACAGCAGCGGTCGAAAGCGCAGCGCGCTGACGAAGCGGATGTCGGCGCTGCGGGTCGCGTTCCAGACCAGGTCCTGCAGCCGCGCGCTCGCGTACGGGCGCACGACGACGATCACCGCGAGGTACACGAGCGCGATCGTCAAGAAGATCGCGAACACTGCCGCGCCGGCGGAGGCGGCATCGCGCGGGCGGCCGCCGAACAGCGCGAACGCGCCGGCACCGCCGACGATGGCGACCGCGAGGCCGCCGCCGAGACCCACCGCCAGGCTCACGCCGAGCGCCTTCAGGAACACCAGGTAGAACGAGCCGGCGCCGGTGTGCAGCCTGGTCTGGTTGTCGCCGAGCGCGCAGTGGTCGTGCTGGTACTTCTTCAGCAGCCACCAGAACAGCGGCAGCAACAGCACCAGCGCGACCGGGACCAGCGCGAAGACGAAGTCGGCGCCCGGCCGGGGCCTGCCGCCCGCGCCGCCCAGCAGCGCCGCGAGGGCCACCCCCACGGCGCTCGGCACGAACAGCGGCAGCATCGCCCGGTAGGCGCCGCCGAGCGTGCCGTTGAAGCGAAAGCGCAGCCCGCGCCAGCTCGTGTTGGCCAGGCGGAAGCGCTGCCCGGCGCGAAACAGCGCCGGCCAGATCGCGGCGATGATCAGGAACGCGACCAGGCCGGCCGTCGGCGAGAACCGGCCGGCGAGCGAGTACAGCCCGAGCAGCGCGGCGACGAGCAGAAAGCCGCGCAGCATTCGCGACGGGTTGCCGTGGAAGTCCAGCGTGTCGTCGCCGACGCGGGTGTTGCCGTAGAAATAGCGCAGCCGCCGCACCTTGGCCCAGGGAAAGTACAGGCCGAGGGTGACGACGGTCAGCAGCAGGTTGACGATCCAGATCCGGAAGTATTCGCTGCCCGAGCCGGTGAACGCGATCGGCAGCGTGTGGCGTGCCGGTTCGACGGCACTGAACGGGCGCGGCACCGGCGCCGATCGCGCGCGTGGGTCGAGCGGCATCGGAATGGTGTCGTCCATTGCAGAACCTCCCCACTGTGTCTGTTTGTAATGGACTCCAATCTAGCACCTGGCCGAGGAAGGTCGCGGATCGCGTCGCTGCGCACCTTGAACGGGTTCGCGGTCGCGAACCCCGGGCCGGCCATGGGGCTGATGCCCGGCGGCAGCAGGTTGACCCCGCAGGTCATGGCCGCGCCGCGGCCCGAGCAACTACGCGCGCAATGCGGTCGCGAGGGCGCCGAGCCGGCGCTTGAGCCCGTCGATCCAGCCGGGTTCGGCGCCGGTGCGGTCCTGTGCGGCGATCACCAGCAGGCTGGTGACGCCGGCCAGCGCGACGATGAACAGCCACAGCGCGGTGCCGAGCACGAACTCCATCGACGCGTGGTAGCTCCAGGGCCGCGCGATCCCCAGGAACGCGCAGTACATCCACAGGCTGTTCGACAGCGCGACCGGCACCGCGACGCGCAGGAAATCGCGCGCCTTCCAGCGCGAGACGCGCCGGCCGCGCGCCAGCCCCGGGAAGGTGTAGCGGTGCAGCACCAGCGCGTTCAGGCTCAGCACCGCCACGAGGATCAGCTTGGCCTGCAGCTTCGGGTTGGCGCTGACGTAGTCGGGGCGCTCGGCCAGGCCGAGCAGCACCAGCGCGGCGCCGGTGACGAACAGCACCAGCAGGGCCAGCCCGATCAGGCGCATCACGTACGGGTTCGGCGGCGCGATGCGCACGCGGTCGTCGGCGAGGCGGCGCAGCAGCCGGATGTCGGTGGCGACAATCGCACCGAGTGCCAGGCTCGTGCCGAGCAGGTGGGCGAACAGGAGAAGCAGCTTGAACACGGGTTCGGGTGGGCGCGGGCCCTAGACTCTGACGGGATTCTCCATTTTCGGCAGTTCCGGCGGTCCGATGAAATGGGGTGTGTTTCCGAACGTTCGTGAAAAGGTGGGGTGGATGGAACGCAGCGAGCCGATGCTGGTGCGCCAGGCGAGCCTGGTCGACGGGCGCCAGGACCAGGACGTGCTGGTGCGCGACGGGCGCATCGCCGCGATCGGGCCGGGCCTGGCGCCGCCCGACGGCGCGCGCGTGGTCGAGGCCGGCGGGATGCTGCTGAGCCCGCCCTTCGTCGACCCGCACTTCCACATGGATGCGACGCTCAGCCACGGCCTGCCGCGCGTCAACGAGAGCGGCACGCTGCTCGAAGGGATCGCGCTGTGGGGCGAGCTCAAGCCCGCGCTGACGCAGCGCGCGCTGGTCGAGCGCGCGCTGCACTACTGCGACTGGGCGGTCGCGAAGGGGCTGCTCGCGATCCGCACGCACGTCGATGTCTGCGACGACCGGCTGCTCGCCGTCGAGGCGCTGCTGCACGTGAAGCAGGCGGTCGCGCCCTACCTCGACCTGCAACTCGTCGCGTTTCCCCAGGACGGTGTGCTGCGCTCGCCGACCGCGCTCGCGAACCTGACGCGCGCGCTCGACATGGGCGTCGACGTGGTCGGCGGCATCCCGCACTTCGAGCGCACGTCCGAGCACGGCGCGCGCAGCGTGACCCTGCTGTGCGAACTCGCGGCCGAGCGCGGACTGCGCGTCGACATGCACTGCGACGAAAGCGACGACCCGCTGTCGCGCCACATCGAGACGCTCGCGTTCGAGACGCAGCGGCTCAGGCTGCAGGGCCGCGTGACCGGTTCGCATCTGACCTCGATGCACTCGATGGACAACTACTACGTCAGCAAGCTGCTGCCGCTGATGCGCGAGGCGCAGCTTCATGCGATCGCGAACCCGCTGATCAACATCACGCTGCAGGGCCGCCACGACACCTATCCGAAGCGCCGCGGCATGACGCGCGTGCCCGAGCTGATGGCGGCGGGCATCAACGTCGCGTTCGGCCACGACTGCGTGATGGACCCGTGGTATTCGCTCGGCAGCGGCGACATGCTCGAGGTCGCGCAGATGGGCCTGCACGTCGCGCAGATGACCTCGCAGGCGCAGATGCGCGCCTGCTTCGACGCCGTCACCGTCAACGCGGCGCGGGTGATGGGGCTGCAGGGCTACGGCGTCGAAGTGGGCAATCACGCCGACTTCGTGCTGCTGCAGGCGCGCGACCCGGTCGAGGCGATCCGGCTGCGCGCGAACCGCCTCCTCGTGGTGCGCCGAGGTGCCGTCGTCGCGCAGTCGCCGGCCGCGACCGCGACGCTGAACCTGCCCGGCCGGCCGCAGACTGTGGACTGGACGCTACGCCGCGGGCCTGCGGCGGCCGGGGCGCGCCGCTAAAATCGAGCCCGCCGGCGCCACGGCATCTCGGACGTCATCACACAATGAAACTCATCGGTTCGCTCACCAGCCCTTACGTGCGCAAGGTGCGCATCGTGATGGCGGAGAAGAAGCTCGACTACCAGCACGAGCTCGAGGACGTGTGGGCCAGCGACAAGATCATGGCGTCGAACCCGCTCGGCAAGGTGCCGTGCCTGGTGCTGCCGGGTGGCGAGGCGATCTTCGATTCGCGCGTGATCGTCGAGTACCTGGACACGCGTTCGCCGGTGAGCCGGCTGATCCCCGAAGGCAGCCGCGAGCGCATCGAGGTGCGCACCTGGGAGGCGCTCGCCGACGGCCTGATCGACGCGGCGATCCTCGCGCGGCTCGAGCAGACCTGGGCCGGGCGCACGGCCGAGCAGCGCAGCACGGCGTGGATCGAGCGTCAGCTGCGCAAGGTCGACGCCTCGATCGATTCGATCAGCACCGGCCTGGCCGACAAGCCCTGGTGCTCGGGCAACCACCTGTCGCTGGCCGACATCGCCGTGGGTTGCGCGCTCGGCTACGTGGGCTTCCGCTTCCCGCAGATCGACTGGCGCACCCGCCACGTGAACCTCGCGCGCCTGGCCGACAAGCTCGACGCGCGCGCGAGCTTCATCGACACGCTGCCGCCCTGAACTGAACCCCTCGGCTGCTCACCGCCGCCGATCCCGCGGGCGGTCAGCGCCCGGTGCCGACCGCGAAGCTCGAGGCGCGCGCCATCGGCCAGTAGAGCCGGAACACCTGCTGCGACATCTCGTCGCCGCGCAGCAGTTCGCCCGGCTGCACGAAGGGCAGCAGCGTCGCGAGCAGCTTCACGCTCTGCTCGGAGGTGCGCCGCACGATGTGCGACGCCGTGATCCGGCCCGGCTCGGTCAGGCCCGCGGCCTGCACCAGCTCCTTCAGCGCCATCAGCGTCTGCTGGTGGAAGTGGTAGACGCGCTCGGCCTTCGTCGGCACGACCAGGGCCTTCTGGCGCTGTGCGTCCTGCGTCGTCACGCCGGTCGGGCACTGGCCGGTATGACACGACTGCGCCTGGATGCAGCCGAGCGAGAACATGAAGCCGCGCGCCGAGTTGCACCAGTCGGCGCCGAGCGCGAGCATGCGCGCGATGTCGAACGCGCTGACGACCTTGCC
>JAYSLR010000055.1:0-2880 GCA_043725365.1 Rhizobacter sp.
TCGCAGCGCATGTCGCGCGTGGACACCGCCTGGCTGCGGATGGACAACGACGTCAACCTGATGATGATCGTCGGCGTCTGGCTGCTGCAGCCGGGCATCACGCACGCGCAGCTCTGCGAGCGCATCGAGGACAAGCTGCTGAAGTACGAGCGCTTCCGCCAGAAGGTGGTGCCCGACGCGATGGGCGCGATGTGGGTGGCCGACGAAGCGTTCGACCTGAAGCGCCATGTGCTGCACCAGCGGCTCCACAAAGAGCGCGGCCAGAGCGAGCGCGAGGCGCTGCAGGCGCTGGTCGGCGAGCTCGCGAACACGCCGCTGGACCCGGATCACCCGCTCTGGCAGTTCCACCTGATCGACGGCTACGAAGGCGGCAGCGCGCTCGTGGCGCGCGTGCACCACTGCATCGGCGACGGCATCGCGCTGATCTCGGTGATGCTGGCGATCACCGACGGCGGCATGGATCCGCCGAAGCGCCGCCAGCGCGCGGCGCCCGAGGCCGACGGCGACTGGCTCTCGGACGCGGTGATGAAGCCGCTGACCGACCTGGCCACCAAGGCGATCGGCATGTACGGCGGCGGCATGGCCAAGTCGCTGGAGATGCTGGCCAACCCGCAGCAGGGGCTGGCGGGCGGGATCGAGATGGCGCGCCTGGGGGCGAAGGTGCTGGGCGATGTCGGCGCGATGGCGCTGATGCCTGACGATTCGCCGACCCTGCTGAAGGGCAAGCCGATCGGCCAGAAGATCGTCGCCTGGGGCGAGCCGCTGCCGCTGGAGCAGGTCAAGGCGATCGGCAAGGCGCTGAACTGCTCGATCAACGACGTGCTCCTGTCCTGCGTGGCCGGTGCGATCGGCGCCTACCTTCTCGAGCAGGGCGACGACCCCGCGGGCAAGGAGATCCGCGCGATGGTGCCGGTGAACCTGCGCCCGGTCGAGGACGCCTGGAAGCTCGGCAACCGTTTCGGCCTGGCGCCGCTGACCCTGCCGATCGGCATCGCCAACCCCGTCGAGCGCGTCTACGCGGTGCGCGCGCGCATGAACCAGCTCAAGGACAGCTACCAGCCGCTGCTCGCGTTCGCGGTGCTCGCGGTCGCGGGCCTGACGATCAAGCCGGTGCAGGACGCACTGCTCGGCATGTTCGCGAAGAAGGCGACGGCCGTGATGACGAACGTGCCCGGCCCGGCCGCGCCGTTGAAGCTCTGCGGCGCCACACTGCGCCAGACCATGTTCTGGGTGCCGGCCTCGGGCGACATCGGCGTCGGCGTGTCGATCCTGTCGTACGGCGGCGGCGTGCAGTTCGGCCTGATCACCGACAAGAGGCTGTGCGCGCACCCGCAGCGGATCATCGACCGCTTCGAGCCCGAGTTCGAGAAGCTGCTGCTGTTGACGATGATGCTGCCGTGGGGAACATGACCCTCAGTCTTCCAGCTCCGCCTTCGCCATCTCGACGTCGAGCCGTTCCATCGCATCCATCGGCGTGGCCGCGGCCGCGTCCTCGTAGAGCTTGGTCGCCTCCTTCATCTTCTTGTCGCCCTCGAGCATCACCAGGCCGTTCGCGTACTCGACCATCGCGATCGCGGATGTCGGGTTCAGCTTCAGCGCGGTCCTGTACATCGTCAGGCCGGCGTCCTTGCTCGCGCCCTGCGTGCGGCCGAGCAGCGAGCCGACCTTGTCGATGACCTCGGCATGGAACGCGCCGAGCGCGATGTGCGCGTCGGCGTGCTTGGGCGCGAGCTTGATCGCCGTTTCGAGCGCGCTCTTGACCTTGCTGCCCAGCCCCTGCGCCAGCGCCTTCGCGATGCTGATGCCCTGGCTGTAGCGGCCCAGCGCGTACGCCATGAAGTAGTAGGCGTTGGCGTTCTTCGGGTCGGTGGCGAGCTGGGCCTCGGCGCGCTCGGCGACCTCCATGAACAGCGCGAGCTTGGTCTTCTCGCTCTTCTCGAGGTAGTTCGCGTAGATCGCCTGCGCCTTGTTCGCGACCGTGATGCCGGTGCCGCCTGCTTTCAGCCCGGCCTCGGTCGCCTTCTGGAACTCGCCGGCATGGAACAAGGCCCAGGCCGCGAGCACCTTCGCGTCGGTCGGCAGCGGCTCGGCGTCCCCGGCGTGCAGGCGCGCCCAGTGCTTCTTGAGCGCCGCCGCGTCGTAGGTGTAGTCCGCGGCGTCGTGCGGAAACGCAGTCCATTTGGCCATCGCTAGTCTCCCTTTCGGTAGTTGCCCACGAGCGTGTGAAGGTGCTCTCGCTGGTCCGGTTCGAGGTAGGGCGCGAGCAGGCTGAGCACGTGGAACGCGCCGCGCAGCAGCGCCGCGCCGGCGCTGGCCGGCTCGAGCGCGTTGCGCGGGTCGCGCACGTACTCGTAGCTCAGCCAGTAGGTCAGCACGACGACCATCGCGGTGGCCACCGGCTCGACGTCGGCGGCGGCGATGTGCATCGCGTTGCCGCGCGCCAGGCCGTCGAGCACGCTCTGCACCGCCTTGCCCTTGTTCTTCAGCACGAACTGGAAGTGCGTCTCCAGGCGCCGGTTCTTCGACAGCAGGTCGTTCAGGTCGCGGTACAGGAAGCGGTATTCCCAGATCAGCTCGAACAGCATGTGGAAGAACAGCCAGGCGTCCTCGACGTTGCTCACGTCGTCGGCCGCGCGCAGCAGTTCGGTCAGCGCGCGTTCGTAGCGGTCGAACAGGCTGTTGATCAGCTCGTCCTTCGCCGGGTAGTGGTAGTACAGGTTGCCGGGGCTGATGCCGAGCTCGGCCGAGATCAGCGTGGTCGACACGTTCGGCTCGCCGAAGCGGTTGAACAGCGCCAGCGTGACTTCCAGAATGCGCTCGGCGGTGCGGCGCGGCTTCTTGGTGGGCGTGGCCATCGTGTCGTTGTTCGTCCCCTGGGGC
>JAYSLR010000056.1:0-6316 GCA_043725365.1 Rhizobacter sp.
GGCGAGCGCCGGACCCAGCCGGTACCCGGCGATCTCGACCGCAGCTGCCGCGTCGGGCGACTGCGCCGGAACCGCGCCGGGAATGGCCTTGGCCGAGCCGAGCACGCGCGCACCCGTCTGCAAGCGCCGGAACTGCTGGAGATGGCGCGCGCCCGATGTGACGGGCTGCCACAGCAGAAAGTTGACAGGAATGGCGCCGTCGAGCGCCGCCGACGCGACCAGCGCACCGGCACGCACGCCCCACAGCCAGATCGGTCGATGCGGGTCGGCCTGAAGCAGCTCCGCTTTCACGTCGTCGACCCACGCAGCCCAGGTGGCTTCGCCGAAATCGCCGCTGCTGTCGCCGCATCCGCTCAGATCCTTCTGGATCACGCGCCAGCCTTCGCTTGCGAGAAGACGCGACATCAGCGCGCTCATCCGCCTCGTCTTGTTCAGCTCTTCGCCGAACGCATGGACCCAGATGACCGTGCCGAGGCAAGGTCCGGCGGCAGGCTGGGAGACGATCCGAAAGCGCCTGCCTCCCGACGCATCGACGAAAGCCGCTTCCTGCGCGACCTGACGCGCCAGGATCATGTATCCAGTTTGGACTGGACGAAGGCGGTCAGGCTCGCGACCGAGGTGAAGGTCCGGCCGTCGATCTCGTCGTCGTCGACGATGAAGCCGAACTTGTCCTCGAGTGCGGTAAGTATCGAGACGACGGCCATCGAATCGAGCTCTGCGACGCTGCCCATCAACGCGCTGTCACTCCGCAAGGGCGCACTTGCCGGCCCGAGCGCGAAAACGGAACGCAGGACCTTGATGACTTCTTCTTCGACGTTCACTTCGGCCGGGGGGGCACCGAAGCGCCCGGACATTCATTGGGAAGAATTGTATGGGGGCCGATAGCCCTTCCCGTCAGACGAGCACTTCCAGGGCGGTCGGATGACTCAGAAAAGCCGTCGGGCTGGCAGTCAGTCCGTACGCGCCGGACTGGAAGACCACCACCAGGTCGCCGGGCTCGGCAGCGGGCAGATCCATCCGGTCGGCCAACAGGTCGAGCGGCGTGCAAAGCGGTCCGACGACGGAGGCGATCTCGCGGCGATCGGATCCGGCGCGATTTCCGATGTCGACCGGATAGTTCTTTCTGAGCACCTGACCGAAGTTTCCGGAGGCAGACAGGTGGTGGTGCAGGCCGCCATCAGTGACGAGGAACACGTCACCCCGAGACACCTTCCTGTCGATGACATGCGCCACATAGATTCCCGCTTCGCCGACGAGAAAGCGACCCAGCTCGATCACCAGCTGCGCCTGCGGAAGCCCATTCTTCGCCGCCTCGACAACGCGTCGAAGGTTGGCCGCGATGGGGGCGAGGTCGAGCGGCTGTTCGCCGGGGAAATAGGGAATGCCGAAGCCTCCGCCCAGGTTGACGGTCTTCACCGGACTCGGCGCGTGGTCCGCCAGTTGCACGGCCAGGTCGAGTGCCTTCGTCTGCGCGTCGCAAATGGCTTCGGCGCGCAGGTTCTGCGAGCCACAGAAGATGTGGAAGCCTTCGAAGCCCAGCTTCAGTCTTCCGATCTCGCCCAGCGCCCGCGGCACCTCCTCGGCGTCGATGCCGAATTGCTTGGGCCCGCCGCCCATCTTCATGCCCGACGACTTGAGTTCGAAACCAGGGTTGACGCGCACCGCCACCCGGGCCTGGCCCAAGCGCTGCGGAAGGGCTGCTAAGGCCTGGATCTCCCTGAACGATTCGACGTTGATCAGGATGCCGGAAGCCACCGCCTGCGCGAGTTCGGCTTCCGATTTGCCAGGCCCGGCGAAGCTGATGTGGCGCGGATCCATTCCGGCGTCGAGCGCCACGCGCAGCTCCCCGCCCGATGCGACATCGAGGCCATCGACCAGCCCTGCCATATGGCCTACCAGGGCAGGCATGGGGTTCGCCTTGATGGCGTAGTGAAGGCTGATGTCGCCCGGCAATGCGTTGCGCAGCAATTCGACGCGCTCTCGCAGCAAGGCGCGGTCGTAGGCGTAGAACGGCGTGCGCCCCACCCGCTCGGCGAGCAGCGACAGGGCGATACCGCCGACGGTGAGCTCGCCTTCGACGATGGGAAAGCGCGCCATGGCGGAGTGCCGTGCCGCGCTCACGTCGCCACGCCCTCCGCGGCTCGCCGGTGCTCGGCGGCTATCGACTTGCGATCGATCTTGCCGTTCGCGTTGCGCGGCAGCGGTCCATCGCGCAGCTCGATCTGCGCAGGCACCATGTAGGCCGGCAGCTTGTCGCGGCACAAGGCCTGCAGCTGTTGAACGTCGAGCACCTTTCCGGTGGGCGCGGTCACAACGACAGCCACCACCTCGCCGACGGCTTGATGAGGCACGCCGAAGGCCGCGCACTCGCCGATCAGACCGGTCGTGTACAGGACCTCTTCAACCTCGTTCGGGCTGATGCGATAGCCCGAGGACTTGATCATCTCGTCGTGCCGGCCGATGAAGTACAGATAACCTTCCTCGTCCCGCCGTACGGTGTCGCCGGAGAAGACGGCGATCTCCGGAAGGACGAGGCCCTGCTCGCGCCCCGGCAGAGGGCGAAAGCGCTCAGTGGTCTTCTCCGTATCGTTCCAGTAGCCCTGCGCCACCAGCGCCCCGCGCTGCACGAGCTCGCCGGGCTCGCCGACATCGCAGAGGCTGCCGTCGGAGCGCAGCACGAGCACCTCGCTGTTCGGTATCGCCTTGCCGATGGAATCGGGGCGCCGCTCGACCTCTTCGGGAGGCAGGTAGGTGGCGCGAAACGCCTCGGTCAGGCCGTACATCAGGTACGGCCTCGCCTGGGGCCAGAGCGCGCGAAGCTTACTCAGCGTCTCGAACGGCATCCGGCCGCCGGTGTTCGCGAAGTAGCGCAGATGCGCCGAGACACCGGCCGGCCAGCTCACCTGCGTGAGCTGGATCCAGAGCGGCGGCACCGCGGTGATGCCGGTGACTCGGTGCTTCGCCACGGCCCGGACCACGTCCTTGGGCAGCAGGTCGTTGAGCAGCACCACGCTCGCTCCGGCGTGGAACGCGGTCGTCAACTGGCTGAAGCCGGCGTCGAAGGACAGGGGCAGCGCCGCCAGCAGCACGTCGCTCTCGCGATTCTCGATATAGGACGCCACGCTCTTCGCGCCGGCGACCATGTTGCGATGGGACAGCACCACGCCCTTGGGATTGCCCGTGCTGCCGGAGGTGTAGAGGATGCCGACCGTGTCGGTATCGATCACGCGGTGGGCGCCGCCGGGTGCCGCGTCGAGCGCTTCGCTCCAGCGATGGACCGCGAATCGATTGCCGGCGAGCGCCGGCGCGGCGGATGAGCCGACCACGAGCACGTGGGCCAGGTTCGGGCAATCCGCCAGCACCTGCGCCAGCGCCGACAGCCGCTCGCTCGACGTGACCAGGACGCGCACGCCACAATCGCGCAGGATGTAGGCTACTTGATCCGCCTTGAGCAGCGGGTTGATGGGGACGAACACCGCTCCATGCGCCGGCGCGCCGAACGAGGCGCTCACGGTCTCGCGGCGCTTGTCGAGATAGATGGCGACCCGTTCACCTCGGCCGACCCGCAGCGCCGCCAGCGCGCCGGCGAAGCGTTCGATCTCGCCGGCCAACTCCTCGTAGCGAACCGTCGATTCGTCGTCCTGCAGCGCCGCCGACTGCGGCGAGCGCTCCGCCGCGAGCAGGGGAAGTTCGTGCAGCAGTGATGCCTCGTGCCTCATCGCATGGATCCGTCTACTGTTTGACGCTGGTGGGTGTGCCGCCATTTTCGCTCGCGGCTTCTACGGCACACAGCTTCGACAGGTCGAAGCAGAACTCCGGCCTCTCGTCGTCGCGTCCCGACAGGTGCCAGTGCGGAGCCGAAGACGATAGCGCAAGCTGGAAGCGACCGATCCGTAGGAACAGGGCCGTTGCCAGGGCCGTGGCGCCCAGCCGACGGTGCGCGGCGAGCGAGCCCTCGTTGAAGGCGTCGATGCGGCTCAGGGTCCAGCGGATGCCTTCCGCGTCCAGCAGTGCGTGTGCGTGCTCCCATAGCTGCGAGAACAGGCGCCCCATCCGGAACGGCGGTGCGACGAACACGTCGAAATCCCATGCGGCGGCCTGCGCCGGCGACCAGCGATAGACGCAGCGCACCTGGTCCTCGACATAGCGGTTCGGGCAAAGCCAGATGAATCCGGCGAGTTGGCCCTCGCGCTTGGCCACAACGCAGCGCGCCCGCTGATCGAAGCGCTGCTCGATCGTCGCCGACGGCCGGTTGGCCTGGCGAATCGTGTCGTCGGCGCTCTCAACCACGTAGAGCTGCGTCT
The DNA here is from genome assembly GCA_043725365.1 of Rhizobacter sp. Classification (GTDB taxonomy): domain Bacteria; phylum Pseudomonadota; class Gammaproteobacteria; order Burkholderiales; family Burkholderiaceae_C; genus LMDS01. The sequence goes on from JAYSLR010000056.1 coordinate 4,305, forward strand.
TTCCCGGGGGGCGGACCGGGCTCTTCGAGCGCGGCGCTACGGGCTGCGCCATGAAGTAGTACTTGATCAGTCTGACCGACCCCGATGAGGCGCGCAGCAGGAGTGAATCGACGATGAACCATGACGCATCCGCCCATCCCAGCGCTCGAAATTTGCCTCTGATGCGTCCCCACATGGCCTTCAGGAATCCTTCGGATCGGGTGTGACCGATCGCGGCGCGCAGGCTTGCTCGAGCACTTCGGCCAGGGCCTTTGCACGGGCGCGCCTCGACCTGTCGGGGAGAAGGGCGGTGGCCGGCATGCCGCCCCGCGTGGCGGCGAGGTAGTCGCTAGTCGCGCCTTCGACCCGAGCCACGTCTTCGAGCTTCGCCACGTGGACGACGCCGGCGTCGCGCATCGACCTGGCGGTGTCGCCAGAGGGGTCGGCCAGCCCCAAGATCGGCCGCCGTGCGCGAAAGTACTCGTAGAGCTTGGCGGGAATCTGTTCATTGCAGTTGGCGCCCTGCATGACGAGGAGACCATCGGCCCTGAGCATTTCCTGAAGCGCGAGCGCATACGGAACAGGAGGGAGGACTTCGACCAGGTCGGCCGTGTTCGACTGCGCCGCCAGCCGATGCAGCAGGTCGCCGTGCACCGGGGCTCGAAATCGCAGGCGCAGCGTTGCAGCGTCGATGCGGCCGTCACGCTTCATGCGGCCGAGCGCCCCGAACAAGGCCGTCGGATCGCGCTCGGAGGGGTAGACGATCCCACTGTGCAAGAGCGTGAAGCACCCCGGATTCAGCGGCGTGCGCTCGAGCCCGCGCTCGGCCTCGATGAACGACTCCTCGTCGTAGCCGTTTTCGATGAGGACGAAACGGTCCGGGGAGACACCGGGGTAGCGGGCACGATAGAGGCGCTGGGCACTGGGCGTCACGAAGACCACCCTCGCAGCGTCACGCACGACGCTGCCTTCGATGCGCTCGAAGGACCGGTGGATGCTCGGATCCGCCGGATAGCCGTCCTGCGCCATCGGATCACGAAAATCCGCAACGAACGGAACACCGGTCAGGCGATGCAGGTGGTGTCCGATCAGGTGGGCAGTGGCGATCGGATAGGTCGACCAGATGACGTCGGGTCGCAGGCGACGAATCAATCGTAGCCCCGCCGGGACGGCGCCCAGCACCCAGCTGCGCCAGCGATCGGGCCGCGCGAGAAACCCGGGGTATCGGCCGGCGACGGCGAGATGCCGAGCCGCGTCCAGGGCGAAGGCGCGCTCGACCACCGTGCCCGGCGGAATCGACGCCAGCAGATCGTCCGACGTGCTGGAATAGGCTCGCGGATGGGCGGTCAGTACGATGGGCTGCCAGCCATAGGTGGGAAGGTGCTGGACAAAACGCAGCGTGCGCTGAATACCGCTGGAACCGGCAAGCGGCGGGAAGTGAAAGGCGACCATCAGCACTCGCCTCGGTGGGGGCATGCTCTGCGGGGTGGCTGGGTTCTGCATGAATCGTCGGCCGCCTCGAGCCTCGGAGCTCAGCTCGGAGAGACGTGGTGGATTCTGCTATGCGATGCGGGATGGGAGCTCCGCTTGTTCGGACCGGTCGACGATGGAGCGTCGACCGTTGCCCCTACGCAGGGCTCGACAGCGGCCTCGCTGGCCATGGCCCTACACGCCTGCCAAGGAGAGTGCCGTAATATTACCGGTCAACAGCGAGCGCAATAGGGGAACGATTGAATGTGACAGAAATGACCCGGCGATTTTACCGGGCGGCTGCTATCTATGCGGTAGTTTTCGGTATCTCCTCGCCGGGCTTCGCTCAAGATGTCGCGAACCCCTCCTCCGTCACTGCTTATGACCCCAGAGAAGTGGCACTCCTGCCCAAGTACTGCATCTACACGCAGCTCTTCCGCCAGCATGTCCCCGGAGGCAACGACGCAGAGCAGCTCCAGGCTTGGCGCGCGATCATGGGGGCCACATTCGAAGCGATGCATCACTATTGCTTCGGTTTGATGAAGACCAACCGCGCCATGCTC
>JAYSLR010000057.1:0-9079 GCA_043725365.1 Rhizobacter sp.
TATGAACGCAAGACTACTCTTATGACACGGTAAGACTAGTCAAGACTCGATATGACTGGCCGTGCCATTTGCTCGGGGATACGGCTGCCGACTTTAGACAAGCACTTTAAGACCGTGCTTCTCGATGACGGCCAACAGCTTGAGCGCCATTCCGCTCGGTCGCTTCGTGCCGGCCTCCCACTTCTGCACCGTGGATTCGCTGGTGTTCAGGTAACGCGCGAACACAGGCTGGCTGACGTGCGCCTGCTCGCGGATCTTCTTGATCTGCTTCGGTGCGATCGGCGGTGGCGTCGCCAGGCACGATTCGTCGAATCCGCGCATGGTGGCCTTGTCGATGGTGCCGGCACGGTACAACCCATCAGCCGCGCTGTGGATTGCTTCGAAAGCGTCGCTCTTGAACCTTGCTCTAGTCGTCATGGCAAATCTCCAGTAGGGCGCCATCGCGCAACGCGTTCTCTATCTCCGGCATCGCCATGCGCGCATACGCGCCGGCCAGCTTCCTGAATTCCACGAGTTCGCCTTGCGTGATGTTGGCTCGATCCTTCTTGGCGAACAGATATGCATACACCCAAAGGCGCCCGCCTTTGGCGAGGATAAGGGAACGATGCAGGTTGTCGTTCAATCGCTTCTTGAACACTCCCCCGCCCAAGTCCTCGACTTGCCCCTGAAGCACCTCTCGAATTGCCGTACACAGTTCAGCGTCTCCGATGCGGGCCTTCCTGGCCGCCCTTGCGAACCAGGCGGTCTTGAATGCGCGCGAGGGCGACTTGCCTACCCTCTGTAAATGTAGCACCTGGTGCTATCTTCCGCAGAAGCGGATCAAGGGCATCCAACGGGTAGGAGAAGGGGGTACCTCTGCTTTCTTGAAGCATGGGAATCCAGTCGGAGCAAGGTCTGTGAGACATCATTCGCTCCCCGTCCACTCCGCCAACCATCAGGTAAACCACGGGCCTTAGCGGCCCGTGTTTCATTGCTAACCCTACCCGCTACACCTACATCGGCGCATCCGCTCTGGCGGCGCGCATCTCCTGGTGCCGGAGAGCGCCGCCGCGCCATCCGTCCTTCGCGATGAGCACGCAAGACAGTTGCTGCGGGGCCCGTGCCGGGCTGCTGAAAGCAGCGCCGGCATCGAGCCACCTCAGGGCGGATTGCGTCGCGCGACCCAATAGGTGGCGCCTTGCGGACCATAGCGCTCGGCATGAGGTACGTCGCGCGCCAGCGTGAAGGTGTCGCCGGGCCGCAGGTGGCGTGTAGTGCCTTCGCAGCTGAGCCACATCTCGCCCTGCGTCACGACCGCGTCGGCGTCGAACCGGTGCGAGTGCGTATCGAGCACGGTATCGGGCGCCCAGTGGCGTTCCAATGTTTCGTTGAATCCGGCAGCGCGGGCTTCGGCGTCGAAGGCTTCAAAGGTCTTGGTGTTCATGGGCGGGTCTCGAATGAAAGGATGGGCGATATGGCGTCGCCCTCGGGCGGGGTGAACGGCGTCGGAACTCAGGTCGCCAGGAACTCCAGCAGGCTTTTGTTGAACTCGGCCGCGTGCGACAGGTTGAAGCCATGCGGCGCGCCCTTGATCAGGCTCGGCATGCTGCCGGGGATCGCCTTGTGGGTGCGGGCGCCGCTGACCTCGAACGGCACGATCGTGTCCGAGTCGCCGTGAATCACGAGCGTAGGCAGCTTGAACTTCGCGAGGTCGCCGCGGAAGTCGGTGTACGAGAAAGCGCCGATGCAGTCGAGTGTGCCCTTGGGCGACGCGAACGCCGCGATGTCGCGGGCGTAGCCGCGCTGCGCTTCGCCGACCAGCAGCTTGCCGCCCGCGCTGAAGAAGCTGGAGCAGAAGCCGTCCAGGAATGCCATGCGGTCGGACGTGACGCCGCCCTGGAGCTGTTGGATCGTGGCGTCGTCCAGGCCGCCGTCGGGGTTGTCGGTGTTCTTGTGGAGGTAAGGCGGCACCGCGCCCGCGAACACGGCCTTGGCGACACGCTCGGTGCCATAAGTGCCGATGGAGCGCGCCACTTCGCCGCCACCCATCGAGAAGCCCACCAGCGTGGCGCCCTTCAGGTCGAGGTGCGTCATCAGGCCGTGCAGGTCGGCCGCCAAGGTGTCGTAGTCGTAGCCGGACCACGGCTGCGAAGACCATCCGAAGCCGCGACGGTCATAGGTGATGACGCGGTAGCCGGCAGCAACCAGCGCCGGCACTTGTGCTTCCCACGAGCGTCCGCTGAGCGCCCAGCCGTGGATCAACACGACGGGCTTGCCGCTGCCGTAGTCCTCGTAGTGCAATTCGATGGGGTGATGAGCTTCGGTGCCGACCTCCAGCATGGGCATTGCAGAATCTCCTGGATTGCGTTGACAGGGTGGAAGGGATCGGTGCGTTTGCCCGCGAGCCGTCTCTTCACACCTGGGGCGCGCCGACCTGGCGGACCGGATCGGCTTTTGCGAAAGCCTCGTGCTGCTCGCAGGCGGCCATGATGCGATGGACCTTCGGGATGTCGGCGACTTCGATCTTGAAGATGCGCATCACAACGACGATGCTGGCCAGGCAGATGTCGGCGATGGTCGGCGTGTCGCCGTGGCAGTACTTGCCGGTTTGCGGCTCGCTGGCGAGGCGCTGTTCGAGTGCCTGCAGGCCAGTGCTGAACCAATGGATCTGCCAGGCACGCCATGAGGCGTCGTCGAACTTGCCAGCGGTCGTCAGGTACTTCTTGACCCGGGGAGTGATCAGCGGGTGGGTGTCGGCAGCCAGCATCGCGGCAAGGGACCGCACGCGGGCGCGACCATGCGCATCGGCGGGCAACAACGCGGGCGCAGGGTAGGTCTCGTCCAGGAATTCGAGGATCGCCAGCGACTGCGTCAACGGCGCTTTGGACGGGCCGGGACCGCCGTCCACCAGCGCCGGGATGGCGCCCATCGGGTTGATCTTCAGAAAAGCCTCGCTGCGCTGTTCGCCGGTATCGAGGTTGACGTTGTGCTCCTGCGCCTGGACGCCCTTGAGATTGAGGGCGACGCGCACCCGGTAGGTCGCCGAGGTGCGCCAGAAGGAGAAGAGCTCGAAGCGTGCGGTGTCGGTCATTGGACTTCCCGTTCGGTTTCTGTACAAATCAGTCCAAAATGTAGCGCATGTCGAAGAAATCCGTAGTCACGGCAGTGCCGCTCGGCCGCCCTCGGGGCTTCGACGCCGACGCTGCCTTGCGTAAGGCGATCGAAGTGTTCTGGCAACACGGCTTCGAGGCGACGACGCTGGACGAGCTCAGCCGCGCGATGGGTCTCAGCAGATCAAGCTTCTATGCGTGCTTCGGGTCGAAGCACGACTTGCTCATGGCCGCAGTGCGGCGGTACGCCGACGAAAAGTTTGCGGCGCTGACCGAACATGCGACCACTCATCGCGATCCGCGCGCCGCGGTGCGGACCATGCTCGCCGCCATCGCCGAGGTCGATGGCGGAACGCGCGGTTGTCTTTTCGTCAATGTGGTCGCTGAACTTGCGCCCGGCGATGACGAACTGGTGGCGTTCGCGCAGGCGCACACCCGGCGGGTCGGTGCGCTGATGGCTGCGACGCTCGCGCGTGCCGGCTGCCCCGATGCCGACGCGGCTCGACGGGCCGGGGCCTTGCTGGCCTTGTCGATGGGCGTGACGACACTGCGCAAAACCGGCGTGCCGGTGTCCGCACTGACCGACCTGCTGGCGCAAGCCGATCATTTGTTGCCCTTGCCCTCCGCTCCCAACCGAAGGAGTCAGGCATGACTGCCCCGTGACATCAACGACAACACGACCGGGGTGGTTTCTTGAGGAAAACCTCCGGAGGCCGCGTCGTCTGCCTCGCCAAAGGCCAACGACAGCAGTGCAAACCTTACTTTCAGATGCACCGGACCCATCCGCCGCCCGATAGAGTGCATCGATTATGAGGACGACGCGACTCCTTTCCGCCAGCTGCACGGTGCTCGTCGCAGCTTGCTGGCCCGCCGCGCAGGCTGGCTCCGGCGATGTGGTCGTGCCCGCCCACCGGACCAGGGACGGAAGCTACGTTCCGGCCAACGTTCCGCCATCCTCGGGCGGGACGTATCTATCGCGTCGGCCGGGCAAGCGCAGCGCCAGCCACAGCGCCACTCGTAGCGCGGGTGAGGGAACTTCGATTCCGATGTTCGTTCAGGCGCAGTCCCTGAGGCGGTAGAGACCTAGCGCTCGTCGGCTGCTTCACTTCGCGAAGCGAGGTCACGAGACCTTCGGGGTCGATCGTCGGGGTCGATCGTCGAAGGTGCCGCCAGATGTCGCAGCAAGTCGGTGTAGCGCTCTTCTTCCGGTCGGCCATGGCGAAGTCCCTGAAGGCGATGCTGGTGGCTCCCTCTTCCTGACGATGCACAAGATCCCACTGCCTCACTACAGTGGCACGAGACCTGCACCACTGGCCCGCCATGCGTCCTCCCTTCGTCGACTCGGCCTCCTATCTTCCGTCGGAGCACCAGAGTGATCCGCTGGAGCCCACCGCGTGGGGTCGGGTGTTGACGGTGGCGCTTGTTCTGACCGTGGCAGCCTGCTCGGCAGCCTTGTTGGTGCACTAGGACCCCTTCGGGGTGCGGCCGCTCCAGAGCCCCCGCCCCAGGGCATAGCCGGTCCGTGGTAAGTTCGCCGCGACTTCGCAAAGCTGCCATGGCGACACTTCCCGGCCTGCCCCAAACCGACGATCCCGAGCCCGACGCGCTGCCCGTCGAGCCCGACGACGGAACCTCGATTCCCGGGCAGCCGCCCGAGGAGCCACCCGGTCACGAGCCGACGCACCCGCTCAAAGCGTGACGCAGAGCCCATCCGGCGCCGGGCGGGACAGGGTCTTTCCCGCACTTCGTACGCCGGAGCCGGGAGCACAATCCCAGCGCGCTTTTCCGGCGCCTTTGGGCAACTTGCCGATGATTCGTGTCTGGGCATTCGTGATCGTGATCTTCGCCGCGCTCGGCTTCGCGGGGTGGTGCTCGGACTTCATCACGATGCAGGGCGAGCGCACCGTCTACACGGTAGAGTGTCGCAACGGCGCATGGCAAGGCGACCGCTGCGCCGGCCGGCTGCTGGCAGGTCATCGCTACCGCTATCGGGCTCTGAAGCCGCACAGCGAAGTCATCTTCTGGACCGTCGGAACGAACGAGCCTTCGGGCAAGTTCGGCGAGTGCACCGTCAAGGACGGGCGCAACTGGCAGTGCAAGCCCAACGGCGACGCGGCCCGCTCGATCACCTTGCAGATGGCCGAAGGCGCGCCGGTCGCCGGGCCGGCCGACGTGACGCGCCCGTTTCGCTCCGTGTCGAAATGGCATTGGCTGCTCTTGCAGCGTGGTTGGGGCGGGGACGTCGGGGTACCCCCTGCGATGGCATCGGCGCCGGCCGACTGAGTCGCGCTTCATCGCCGCCGCACCGTTCGGCGGACCGTGCGGGAAAACGTGAGAGGGGCAATCGGTAACGATCGTTACCATCCGCCTCGAGCCGGCGGCGCCGGTGCGGAGGAGGCCGGTGAGAGCAGATCCGAAGATCGAGGAGCGTCTCGGTGTCGCCTGCATGGTCGTGCTTGCCATCATCACGCTCGGCAACGTGCTGACGCGCTATTTCACCGACATGTCGTTCGCATGGACCGAGGAGATCTCGGTCTTCCTGATCGTCGTCATGACGCTCGCCGGTGCCGCCTCGGTCGCCGGGCGCGACGTCCACATCCGCATCGAGTACTTCTACGACGGCGGCAGTCTGGCCCGCCGGCGGACCTTGCGCGCGCTGTCGGGTGCCGTCACAACGCTGGTCTTCCTCGCTCTCGCGGTGCTGTTCTCGATCGACGTCGCCGATGAGATCCGCTGGAGCGAGACCTCGATGGGCCTGGGCGTGCCGCGCTGGTGGTTCACCGCGGCGATTCCGCCGTTGTGCCTGGCGATCGCGGTGCGCGCCGGGATCGCCGGTTGGCGCGGCTGGCGGCTGCGCGATGAACCCGAGTCGTCGCCGGTCGATGCATGACGACCTTCGTTCTGGTCGCGCTCTTCATCGCGCTACTACTCGCCGGCGTGCCGATCGCCATGGCGCTCGGGCTCGGCGGGATGTTCGCGATCGCCTGGATGAATCCGGGCTCGCCCTTCTGGGGCCTGCTCGCGGCGCCGCAGAACGCGCACGCGGCGATCGCCAAATACCCGCTGCTGGCGCTGCCGATGTTCGTGCTCGTCGGCGCGATCTTCGATCGCTGGGGAGTGGCCGGGCGGCTCGTCACTTTCGCGCAGGCCTGCGTCGGCAGCGGGCCGGGGCGCCTGCCCGTGATCGCGATTCTGGTCGCGATGATGCTGGGCGGCATCTCCGGCTCGGGGCCGGCGACCGCCGCCCCGGTCGGCGCGGTCATGCTCGGCGCAATGGGTCGCGCCGGCTACCCGCGCGCGTTCTCGGCGAGCATCGTCGCTGCCGCGGCAGCGACCGACATCCTCATCCCGCCGTCGATCGCGCTCATCGTCTACAGCGTCAACATGCCGGGCGCGTCGGTGCCGGCGCTGTTCGCGGCCGGCATCATCCCGGGCACGCTGGCCGGCCTGGCACTGATCGTGCCGGCGGTGCTCACGTCGAAGCGGCACGGCTTCAACGAGGCGAACGTGGCCCGCGCCCGGCCACCGTTCTGGGCCTCGCTGCGCGAAGCGTCATGGGGTCTGGCCGCGAAGGTGCTGATCCTCGGCGGCCTTCGCCTCAATGACACGCCCCGTCGCATAGATCTTCCCGTAGCCGCCGTAGGCGTCGGCTTGCAGGATGCCGCGGTAGTCCTTCAGGTGATCTTGCGGTTGCTCGCCCTTGCGGTTGGGCGAGTAGCGGTACCAGGCTGCCGGCGGCTCGGTGATGCCCGCTGGCCGGTCGTCGCGAACGTAGACCCACAGCCGCCCGGTCTTTGTCCTGCCGCGACCGGGTCGAGCACCGGCACCGGCGTGTCGTCGGCGTGTACCTTGACGCCGGCCAGCGCGTAGCGGCCGAGTGCCGCCACCAGCGGGTCGAGCAAGGCGTGGCTCTGTTCGACCCAGCCACCGTAGGTCGAGGGATCGAAGCACACGCCGTCGTGGGCGTGGATGCGGGCCAGTCGGTGCAGCGGGATGTGGTCGCAGTATTTGGAGACGAGCACGTTGGCGAGCAAGGCCGGGCCAGCCACGCCGCGCGCGATCGGCCGGCTCGGTGCCGCAGCCTGGAAGATGGTCTCGCAGCTCACGCACGCCAGCTTGGGGCGCACATGACGGATGACTTTGAAGCGGGCCGGCACGAACTCGAGTTGCCCGGACACGTCGGCGCCGATCTGGCGCAGCCGGCCGCCGCACGCGGTGCAGCCACGGGCGTTGCCGGTCGCATCAACCGCAGCATCGGTCGCGCCAGGACGGTGGACCCGGTTCTTGCGCGGCAGGTGTGCGGGCAGTTGCCGATCGATGCCTGCGCCGTTCGCAGCTTCTGGCTTCGGCACCGCCTTGGGCGCCGGGATGCTGCGTCGGATGGCCGAGCCCACACCCTTGCGGCGCTTGCGCTGCCCGTCGATGTGCAACCGCGCAGCCGCCAGGACGCGATCGATGGTCGCCGCGCTGACCTGCAGGACCTTGGTCTTGATGGTCGGATCCAAGTCGAGATGACCGTGGCGTTCCATCGCATCGACCAAGACAGGTATCAGCGCCTTCAGCCGTTTGCCGCAGACCCGATCTGCGGCCTCCCAGAGCATCGTCAGCGCCTGCCGGACCGCCTCGTCATACACACGATTCCGTGCTCGCGCAGCGCCCGCCTTCGTAACCTCGTCGCGTAGCACTCGGATCGCATGCTTTCGGTGGTAGCCGGTCAGTGCCACGAACTCCTCGAGGATCTTGATCCGTTCACCGAATGTTGCACTGCCATACCGCACCCGCAGTGCTTCGACCAACTCCTTGCGCGTTGTCATGCTGATTCGCCTCGTCACGTTGTTCTGCCCCCGCCGGACAATCCGACGGGTAGCAAATTACGTGAGGCAACAGGTCAGCACGAGTAGCAGTTCTGATGCGGCAATGCGCCGTCGTCTGCTATGGGTGTCGGAAGCGGAAGTAGCCGCATAGATACCGTCGCTGAGTCAAGGTGCGACTTCGACAACCTCGATTATGTAAACCGGGGAGGGCGCACCTCGTCGCTCACTTTGGAGGGGGATTTCGTTGGTGACCGCGCGGTGTGCACACCGCCTGCCGAGCTTGAACTCAGCTCGTTGCCCCGGATTGCAGGGAGCGCAAGTACCGCAAGACGTCCTCGGTGCGGCCGTCGAGGACGAGCTGCTCAGCGGTCCTGGATGCGAACGCGGACAGAGGCTCGTTCTTATACCAGGAGTCGGCCCGATGTACGTCCCCGTTCAGGTCAGTCGCGGCCTTGATCACGCGCATAGCGTCGAGATTCATTGAGTCGGCTCTATTTCAAATCCCGGTGTGTCTCGACAATGCGCGCCACGATCCCATAAGCGATCGCCTCCTCCGCACTCATCCAAAAATCGCGCTCCATATCGATGGTCACCTTCTCAAACGGCTGACCGGTCTCGCGGCTGATGACGCGGGCCATCCGCTCGCGCGTGCGCAAGATCTCCTTGGCCTGAATGGCGATGTCGGTCGCCGGACCCCCCGCACCGCCTGCCGGCTGATGAATCATGAAGCGAGTGTTCGGCAGACAGACGCGCCGATTCGGTGGCGCCGCAAGAAAGATGTGCGTGCCGGCGCTGGCGACCCAGCCTGAGCCGATCGTCGTCACCGGCGCCACGAACGAAGCGGATCATGTCGTGGATGGCATCGCCCGACTCGACATGTCCCCCCGGAGAAGAAACGACCACTTGAATCGGTGCGTCGGAGTCCTCGGCCAGCGCCAGCAGGCGTTCGCAAGTGGCGCGGGCCAACCCGTGGTCGATCTCGCCGAAGACCAAAACAAAGCGCGACTTGAACGCCAGCTTTTCAGTGAGCGCGCCGGTGCTCCTCGCCGGCTCGGCTTCCTTCTTTTCGTCTTCTGGCATGGATTGCGTCTCTTCTCGTTTTCGAATCGGGAGCCCTGTGGTCGCCTTGCCGATCACATAGAGCACATTTCCGCTTCCACAGTCTGTTCAGCGATG
>JAYSLR010000058.1:0-1510 GCA_043725365.1 Rhizobacter sp.
GGCCGGCGCCGACCGCGGCCCCGAGCAGCGCGTGGTAGCTCGGATGGAACTCGACCGTGTCGACGCGCCGGCCGAAGCGGTCGTGCGTGTGCAGTGCCGGCTTGTGCACATTGGCCAGCCGTGCATGCATCTGCATCGCCTCGTCGCCGAGCAGCGCGCCGAGCCGGATGCGATGCTGCTCGTCGGTCTGCGGCGCGTGAAAGCGCATGGCGTCGCGCAGCGCGAGGTCGGTGGCGTATAGGTTGTGACCTGCCAGCGCCCTGGGCTGGTTCGTCACTTCATGGGTCGCCGCGCTCATGGGTGGCTCAGACCAGCTTGACGACCTGCTTGCCGAAATTCCGGCCCTTCAGCAACCCGAGAAACGCCTCCGGCGCCGCCACCAGTCCCTGCGCCACGCTCTCGCGGTACTTCAGCTTGCCGGTTGCCACTATCGTGCCGAGTTCCTTCAGCGCCTCGGGCCAGAACTCCATGTGCTCGCTGACGATGAAGCCCTCGATCGTCAGGCGGTTCGTCAGGATCAGCTGCGGCTGCTTCAGCGGGATCGGCTCGCCGTCGTAGCCGCTGATCATGCCGCACAGCGCGATCCGGCCGAAGGCGTTCATGCGCGCGAGCACCGCGTCGAAGACCGCGCCGCCGACATTCTCGAAGTGACCGTCGACGCCGTCGGGCGTCGCTTCCTTCAGCGCCTCGTAGAGCGCCTTCGGATCCTTGTGCGCCTTGTAGTCGATGCAGGCGTCGAAGCCGAGTTCGTCGACGACGTAGCGGCATTTGTCGGTGCCGCCGGCGATGCCCACCGCGCGGCAGCCGCGCGCCTTCGCGAGCTGTCCGACTGCGCTGCCGACCGCTCCGCTCGCGGCGCTGACGACGATCGTCTTGCCGGCCGACGGCTTGCAGATCTGCGTCAGGCCGTACCAGGCCGTCACGCCGGGCATGCCGACCGCGCCGAGGTAGGCCGACAGCGGAATGTGCGCGGTGTCGACCTTGCGCAGCACGCCCGGGGTGTTCGCATCGACGACGCTGAACTGCTGCCAGCCGCCGAAGCCGACGACCTTGTCGCCGACCGCGTAGCCGGCGCTTTTCGACGCCGCGATCTCGCCGACCGTGCCGCCCTGCATCACCGCGTTCAGCGGCTGCGGCGCGGCGTAGCTCTTGGCGTCGTTCATGCGCCCGCGCATATACGGGTCCAGGCTCAGGTAGTGGACGCGCACCAGCACCTGGCCGTCCTGGAGTTCTGGCACTTCGGCCTCGACCTGCTTGAAGTTCTCGGCGAGGGCCTCGCCGGTCGGGCGCGAGACGAGGTGGATCTGTTGGTTCATGGTCATGGTGTGCTCTCTTTCAGTCAGTCGGAAGCGCTGATCGGATCCATCAGTCCGAAGCATTCAGTCGCTGGATGCGTTTGCCGCCCGCGGGCAGCCCCTTCAGATACTTGAACGTGCCGGTGGCCTGCGCCACGATCACGCCCGCTTCGTCGAAGACCGAGCCTTCGCAAAACGCCATCGATGCGCTGCGG
>JAYSLR010000059.1:0-5442 GCA_043725365.1 Rhizobacter sp.
CGAATTCAAGCCGAAGCTGCGTGTTAGAAGGTTTTGGCATGGAAAATATCGCTAGAGCCGAAGCAACTAAACCCCCGTTCGAGGACAAATAAGTTGTCCTTGGACATCCCCAATGTGGACAAAAAGAAGTGTCCCTTGGGACCAAATTGGAGAATTTTCGAATCATGGCATCAGTTAACCGCGTGACCGTCCTCGGCCACCTTGGACGTGATCCTGAAGTGCGCTACACACCGAGTGGTAGCGCTGTTTGCAACATTAACATCGCCACGTCGCGCTCCTGGAAGAACAAGGAGTCCGGCGAGAAGATGGAAGAGACGGAATGGCATCGAGTCGTCATGTACGACCGCCAGGCCGAGATCGCAGGCGAGTACCTGAAGAAGGGCCGCCCGGTCTACATCGAAGGCCGCCTGAAGACCCGCAAGTGGCAGGACAAGGAAGGCGTGGACCGCTACACCACCGAGATCGTCGCCGACTCGATGCAACTGCTCGGCGGCCGCGAAGGCATGGGCGGCGGCGCGGGCGGTGGCGAAGAAGACGGCGGCGGTCAGGGCGAGCGCAGCGCGCCGCCGCAGCGTTCGGCACCGGCTTCGCGGCCGTCGGCCCCCGCATCGCGCCCGGCGCCGAAGTCGTCGACCGGCTTCGACAACATGGACGACGACATCCCGTTCTAGAACCTGTTCTCGGTCGCGCGGCCGAGCCGCGCGTCACCTCTCAAGCAAATGTGGCTTTGCCACTTTGCTTGATCCCCGCGGGGGACGGGCCCCGCAAGGCGGCGTCCTTGGGGTGCTCAGAAGGCGATCGCCTCGGCGCGGGGCAGCGGGTTCCAGCACGCGAGTGCGCCGGGGCCGCTGCTCCTGACCAGCGCCGGCTGCCCGGTGCCGCAGCGGGCGCTCGCATGCCCGCAGCGCGGCGCGAACGCGCAACCCGGCGGCAGGGCCGACAGGTCCGGCGGCGCGCCGGCGATCGTCGGCAGCACCTGCCCGCGATGCGCCGTGCTCACCGTCGACGCCAGCAGCCCGGCGCTGTAGGGGTGGCGCGGCGTGGCGACGATCGCGGCGACATCGTTCTCCTCGACGATGCGCCCGGCATACATCACCGCGATGCGGTCGGCGACCTCGATGGCCGCGCCGATGTCGTGCGTCACGAAGATCACCGACATGCCGGTCTCGCGCTGCAGCTCGCGCAGCAGCAGCAGGATCTGGATCTGGACCGTGGCATCGAGCGCGGTGGTCGGCTCGTCGGCGAGCAGCAGCCTGGGCCTGCAGGCGAGCGCCAGCGCGATCATCGCGCGCTGGCGCATGCCGCCGGAGAGCTCGTGCGCGTAGGCGTCGAGGCGGCGGCGCGCCTGCGGGATCTGCACCCGCTCGAGCATCTGCAGCGCGCGCTGGCGCGCCGCGGCCCGGGTCAGCGCGTCATGCGCGCGCACCGCCTGCGCGATCTGGTCGCCGATCGTGTAGACCGGGTCGAACGCGAGGCCCGGTTCCTGGAACACCATCGACACCACGCCGCCGCGGTAGCGCTGCAGCTCGGGGCCCCGCAGCGCCAGCACGTCGCGGCCGTCGACGTGGATCTGCCCGGTGACGCGCGTGAGTCGCGGCTCGTGCAGCCGCAGCAGCGTGCGCAGCGTGACGCTCTTGCCGCATCCCGATTCGCCGAGCAGCGCGAGCACCTCGCCGCTGCCCAGGTCGAAGCTGAGGTCGCTGAGCGCGGTGGCGGTGCGCGCGCCGGTGAACTGCACGCCCAGGCCGCGCACGCTGAGCAGGGGCGGCGTCATGCGCTGCGCGCCGGCAGGCGCGCCTCGGGGTGGCCGGAGGCGGGGTCGTCGAGATGGCACGCCGCCCAGTGGCCGGCGACGGTCTCGCGCAGCGTCGGCGCCTGCGCCGCGCAGGCGGCATGCGCATGCGCGCAGCGGTCGCGGAAGCGGCAGCCGGAGGGCGGGTCGATCGGGTTCGGCGGGTCGCCGCTGAGCGGCGAACGCTCGGTGCGGTGCGCCGGGTCCATCGACGGCACCGCCGACAGCAGCGCGCGCGTGTACGGATGGCGTGGCTGGCCGTACAGCCGTTCGACCGGTCCGATCTCGACGATCGCGCCGAGGTACATCACCAGCACGCGGTCGGCGAGGTAGTGCACGACATGCAGGTCGTGCGAGATGAAGAGGTAGGTCAGGCCGCGCTCGGCCTTGAGCGCCTGCAGCAGGTTCAGCACCTGGGCCTGCACCGACTTGTCGAGCGCGGCCACCGCCTCGTCGAGGATCAGCAGGCGCGGCTCGAACGCCAGCGCGCGCGCGATGTTGACGCGCTGGCGCTGGCCACCCGACAGCTCGCGCGGGTAGCGTGCGCCGAACTGGTCCGGTGCGAGGCCGACCCGCTCCAGCAGCGCGCCGGCCCGCACCCGCGCCGCGGCCTTCGCGAGGCCGTGCACCTGCGGGCCGTAGGCGATCGCCTCGAGCACGGTCATGCGCGGGTTCAACGACGCGAACGAATCCTGGAACACCATCTGCAGCTGGCGCCGGTAGTCCTTCAGCGCGATGCCGCCGAACTCGTCGACGCCTTCGCCGTCGAACACGATCTGGCCGCTGTCGGCCGGCAGCAGCCGCGCGATCAGGCGCGCGGTGGTCGACTTGCCGCAGCCCGATTCGCCGACGACGCCGAGCGTCTCGCCCTTGTGGACGACGAAGCTCACGCCGTCGACCGCGTGCACGCGCCGGCGCACGCGCTCGAACCGGCCGCCGCCGACCGCGAAGTGCTTGCGCAAGGCGTCGACGATCAGCAGCGGCTGCGCCGGCCCGCCGCGGTCGACGAGTGCGGGCCATGCCGGCGCGTCCGGAACGAGGGTCGCGTTCATCGCCGCACGTCCGTCGCCGCGCGCACGCCGTCGGCCAGCAGGTTGAAGCCCATCGAGGTCGCGAAGATCATCACGCCGGGCAGCGCAGCGACCCACGGGTTGACGTAGATCGCCGAGCGCAGCGTGTTCAGCATCAGGCCCCATTCGGCCTGCGGGGGCTTCACGCCCAGGCCGAGGAACGACAGGCCGGACGCCAGGATCATGCTGACGCTGACCAGGCCGGTCGCATAGACGAACACCGGCCCGAGCACGTTGCCGAGCACATGCACGCGGATGATCGAGAACGCGCCGGCACCGCTCATGCGCGCCGCGTCGACGTAGTCGAGCTGGCGCACCTGGGTCGTCACGCTCTCGGCGATGCGCACCACCTGCGGCACGAACACCAGGGTCAGTGCGATCAGGCTGTTGCTCATGCCGGGCCCGAGCGCGCCGGCGATCGCGACCGCCAGCAGCACCGACGGGAAGGCATAGAACACGTCGAGCGTGCGCATGATGGCCGAGTTGATCCAGCCGCCGGCGTAGCCGGCGAGCAGCCCGATCGAGGTGCCGATGAAGAACGCGAGCGCGACCGGCAGCACGCCCATCAGCAGCGACAGGCGCCCGCCGTACATCAGGCGCGTCAGCAGGTCGCGGCCGAGTTCGTCGGTGCCCAGCCAGTGCCCTGGGCTGCCCGGCGGCAGCAGCCTTTTCAGCATGCTGGCCTTGTACGGGTCGGCCGGCGAGATCCAGGGCGCCAGCAGTGCCGCGGCTACCAGCAGCAGCAGCACGGCCGCGGCGGTCATCGCCACCGGGTCGCGCCGCAACTGGCGCAGCACCAGGGCCCAGTAGCCGAGGCCGGGCGCAGGCGACGCGGGCGCAGAGGACTCGGGCAAGGGCGCTGCGGCCACGGCGGTGTTCATGGTGTGTGACCCTCAGGCTCTGGCGATGCGCGGGTCGAACCAGGGCTGAAGCATGTCCACCATCAGGTTGAGAACGACGAAGAAGAGGCACAGCACGAGGATGGTTCCCTGCAGCAGCGGGATGTCGCGCTGGAAGATCGCGGTGTTCAGCAGAAATCCGGTGCCTGGCCAGGCGAACACCGTTTCAACCAGGATCGAGCCACCCATCAGGTAGCCCACCTGCAGCCCGGTGACGGCGAGCACGGTGGGCGCGGCATTCTTGGCCACATGCCGGAAGATGCGCGACGCGGGCAGGCCGCGGGCGCGCAGCGAGACCACGAATTCCTGGCCCAGCGTGTCGGCGACCAGCGCACGCACGGTGCGCGTGATGATGCCCATCGGGATGACGCTGAGCGTGGCCGCCGGCAGCAACAGGTGGCGCAGGTGCGCGATGTCCCAGCCCCAGCCGTTCGAGTCGCCCGGGCCGGCGCCCATCGCCGGAAGCCAGCCGAGCTTGACCGAGAAGACGATGGTCAGCACCAAGCCCAGCTAGTAGTGCGGCACGCTTACGCCGACCACCGACACCGCGCTGACCAGCCGGTCGACCGCGCTGCCGATGCGGTAGCCCGCCAGGGCTCCGAGCAGGCAGCCCAGCGTGACGCCGAAGGCAGCAGCCGCGCCGGCCAGCAGCAG
Source organism: Rhizobacter sp. (assembly GCA_043725365.1). Classification (GTDB taxonomy): domain Bacteria; phylum Pseudomonadota; class Gammaproteobacteria; order Burkholderiales; family Burkholderiaceae_C; genus LMDS01. The sequence continues at coordinate 4,416 of JAYSLR010000059.1, forward strand.
CGTGTTGGACACCGCCGCGAAAACTTCGGACCGCACCGCACGCCCGCTGGCGATGGAGGCCCCGAGGTCGCCGTGCAGCGCGCGCTCCAGCCACAGGCCGTAGCGCACAGGCAGCGGCCGGTCCAGGCCGTAGGTGGCTTTCAGCGCCGAAATGACATCGGCCGGCGCATCGGCGGGGGCGATGGCATTGAGCGGGTCGCCGGGCGCGATGGTGACGAGCAGGAAGCACAACACCGTCACGCCCAGCGCGATCGGCACGGTGGCCAGCAGGCGCTTGAGCAGGTAGACGAGCATGGCGGCGTGTCGGCTGACGGGTCTGGCCTACATGCCGAGGGTGGTCAGGTCCTGAAACCAGTGCTGCGCCTGCACGAACTGCTTGACTTTCGGTGACAGCGCGTGCGGGTTGGTGTCGTGCACGACCCACAACATGAGCGAGTCGTCGACCATGCGCTGGTGCACGTAGGCCAGCAGCGCATCCTGCTTCTTGACGTCGAAGGTGGCCTTGATCTGGTCGATGGCCTCGTTGACCTTCGGGTCGTCGTAGCCGCCCCAGTTCACGCCGTTCGGTGCGATGTATTTGCCGTAGGCAAAACGCGTGAGCGCGTAGAACGGATCGGCCGTGACATAGCCCAGGTTGATGCCCGTGATGCCCTTGCCGGCGTTCAAGTCGCCTTTGGCGCCGTTGCGCCAGTGCAGGTACAGGGTCTCGAGTTCGACGACCTGGAACTCGACCTGGATGTTCACCTCGGCCAGGCCCTGCTGGATGAACTCGTTCATCGGCAAGGACAGCATCTGCCCGGTGCCGCCCTGGGCGATGATGATCTTCGCCTTCAGCGGCTTGTCCTTGGTGTAGCCGGCCTGGGCCATCAGTGCGCGCGCTGCCGGCAGGTCGTACTTCAGGTCGAACGCGGGCTTGCCGAACCAGGGGCTACTCTTGTCGAGCTGGCCCTTGGCGACCACCGCCTGACCGCCGAGCAGCTTGACGATGGCCTCTCGGTCGACCGCCAGGTTGGCGGCCTTGCGCACG
>JAYSLR010000060.1:0-4185 GCA_043725365.1 Rhizobacter sp.
GGTCGGCGTTCTGCACTCGCTGTCGGGCACGATGGCGATCTCGGAAACCGTGTTGAAAGACGCCGCGCTGATGGCGATCGACGAGATCAACGCCAAGGGCGGTTTGCTCGGCAGACGCCTCGAACCCGTCGTCGTCGACCCGGCCTCGAACTGGCCGCTGTTCGCCGAGAAAGCCAAGCAGCTGATCAGCCAGGACAAGGTCGTCGTGACCTTCGGCTGCTGGACCAGCGTGAGCCGCAAGTCGGTGCTGCCGGTCTACGAAGAGCTCAACAGCCTGCTGTTCTACCCCGTGCAGTACGAGGGTGAGGAGCTCAGCAAGAACGTGTTCTACACCGGCGCCGCGCCGAACCAGCAAGCGATCCCCGCGGTCGAGTACCTGATGAGCAAGGCTGGCGGCGGCGCCAAGCGCTGGGTGCTGCTGGGCACCGACTACGTGTACCCGCGCACCACCAACAAGATCCTGCGCGCCTTCCTGCACAGCAAGGGCGTGAAAGACGAAGACATCGACGAGAAGTACACCCCGTTCGGCCACTCCGACTACCAAACCATCGTCGCCGACATCAAGAAGTTCTCGGCTGGTGGCAAGACGGCGGTCGTCTCCACCATCAACGGCGACTCGAACGTGCCGTTCTACAAGGAGCTCGGCAACGCCGGCCTGAAGGCGAAAGACGTTCCCGTCGTCGCGTTCTCGGTCGGTGAAGAAGAGCTGCGCGGCGTGGACACCAAGCCGCTCGTCGGCCACCTCGCGGCCTGGAACTACTTCCAGTCGATCAAGAGCCCGGCGAACACCGAGTTCATCAAGAAGTGGAGCGCCTACGCCAAGGCCAAGGGCATCGCCGGCCACAAGGACAAGCCGCTCACGAACGACCCGATGGAAGCCACCTACATCGGCATCAACATGTGGGCGCAAGCGGTGAAGAAGGCCGGCAGCACCGACACCGACAAGGTGATCGCCGCGATGGCCGGCCAGACCTTCACCGCACCGAGCGGCATCACTTCGATGATGGACCCGAAGAACCACCACCTGCACAAGTCGGTGTTCATCGGCGAGATCAAGGCCGACGGCCAGTTCAACGTGGTCTGGAAGACGCCGGGTCCGGTCAAGGCCAACCCGTGGAGCAAGTACATCCCCGAGGACAAGGACAAGAAGGACGAGCCCGAGATGATGGCGAAGAAGTAAGCATCCGCCCGACCCCCTCTGCCGTGTCCTCGGCAGAGGGGCCTCGGGTCGAGGCGCGCCCTCCGCGACGCGCCTTTGTCCGGCCAGTCTCCAGCGCGCGTCCGTCCCCCCCCCATGCCCGTCCGTTTCCCATTTCGCTGGCTTGCCGCGCTGCTCGTCGCGATGCTGTCCAGCCTGCCGGCGCAGGCGCTGACGCCGCAACAGGCGCGTGCGCTCGTCGCCGGCGAGACCGAGGGCCGCATCGCGGCGCTGAATGCGGTGCTGCAGGGGGCCGACGACAAGACCGTCGCGCTGATCCAGGCGATCTCGGACGACGCGGTCAAGTTCACCGACAGCGCCGTCTTCGTGATGAAGAACGACAAGGGCTTCGACCCCGTCACCGGCGCCGAACTGCCGGTGCCCGACACGGCCGAGGACGTCGTCAACAACAACCGGATGCGCAGCGAGCTCGACTCCGCGCTGGCATCGATCAAGCTGTTCTCGCCCGATGCGAAGGTGCGCGCCGACGCCGTCAAGACGCTCGCCGACGAGCCCGACGAGGCCAAACTCGCCAATGTCGAGAAGGCCTATGCGGCCGAGCCGGTGCCGGCGATCAAGCAGGCGCTGGCCGCGCTGCGCGCTGCGATGCGCCTGGGCAGCGCCGACGCCGCCAAGCGCCTGGCGGCCGCGCAGTCGCTCGGCGCGACCGGCACGCCGGCGACCAAGACGCTGCTGCTCGAACGCCAGAAGGTCGAGACCGACGCCGCGGTGCGCGCCGCGATCGTCGCGTCGCTGGCCCAGATCGAGGGGCGTCTGGCCTGGGGCGAGCGCCTCGGCGTGATCTTCACCGGCATCAGCCTCGGCTCGATCCTGCTGCTCGTTGCGCTCGGCCTGGCGATCACCTACGGCCTGATGGGCGTGATCAACATGGCGCACGGCGAGCTGATGATGATCGGCGCCTACGCGACCTACGTGATCCAGAACCTGTTCAGGAGCTTCCTGCCCGGCGCATTCGAGTGGTACGTGCTGCTCGCGATTCCCGCCTCGTTCCTCGCCGCGGCGCTGGTCGGCGCGGTGCTCGAGCGCAGCGTGATCCGCTGGCTCTACGGCCGGCCGCTCGAGACGCTGCTCGCGACCTGGGGCATCAGCCTGATCCTGCAGCAGGCGGTGCGCTCGCTGTTCGGCGCGCAGAACGTGCCGGTCGAGAATCCGGCCTGGCTGTCGGGCGGGGTCGACGTGATGAGCAACCTGACGCTGCCGTTCAACCGCCTGGCGATCATCGCGTTCGCGGTGCTGGTGCTGGCCGGCGTGTCGGCGCTGATCGCGCGCACGCGCCTGGGCCTGTTCGTGCGCGGCGTGACGCAGAACCGCCGCATGGCCGCCTGCATGGGCGTGAACACCGCGCGCATCGACACCTATGCGTTCGCGCTCGGTTCGGGCATCGCGGGCCTGGCCGGCTGCGCGCTGTCGCAGGTCGGCAATGTCGGGCCCGATCTCGGGCAGGGCTACATCGTCGACTCGTTCATGGTCGTCGTGCTCGGCGGCGTCGGCCAGCTCGCCGGCACCGTCTACGCGGCGCTCGGCCTGGGCGTGCTGAACAAGCTGCTCGAGGGCTGGCAGGGCGCGGTGCTGGCGAAGATCATGGTGCTGGTGTTCATCGTCGTGTTCATCCAGAAGCGGCCGCAGGGCATCTTCGCGATGAAGGGCCGGAGCGCCGAAGCATGAGCGCGGTGTTGCCCGCACCGAGCGTCACGATCGTGCCGCGCATCGGCCTGCTCAGCCTGAAGAGCTGGGCCGGCGTGGCCGCCGCGATCGCGGTCGTCGCGGTGCTCGTGCCGGTGCTGAACCTCGCGGTGCCGCGCGGCAGTGCGTTCCACCTCTCCGAGTACGCGGTGCAGCTGATCGCGAAGATCATGTGCTACGCGATCTGCGCGCTCGCGATGGACCTGATCTGGGGCTACACCGGCATCCTGTCGCTCGGCCACGGCGCGTTCTTCGCGCTCGGCGGCTACGCGATGGGCATGTACCTGATGCGCCAGATCGGGCGCGACGGCCAGTACCACATGGACATGCCCGACTTCATGGTGTTCCTGAACTGGAAGACCTACCCGTGGCACTGGGCGCTGTCGGATTCGTTCGTCGCGCAGATGGCGCTGGTCGTGCTGGCGCCGGGCCTGCTCGCGTTCGTGTTCGGCTACTTCGCGTTCCGCTCGCGCATCAAGGGCGTCTACTTTTCGATCATCACGCAGGCGATGACGTACGCGGCGATGCTGCTGTTCTTCCGCAACGAGACCGGTTTCGGCGGCAACAACGGCTTCACCGACTTCAAGCGCATTCTGGGCGTCCCGATCGCGACGCCGTCGATGCGGATGCTGCTGTTCGTGATCACCGGCCTGACGCTGATCGTGTTCTTCCTGCTCGCGCGCTGGCTCGTGACCAGCAAGTTCGGCCGCGTGCTGCAGGCGATCCGCGACGCCGAGACGCGCGTGATGTTCACCGGCTACGACCCGCTGCGCTACAAGCTCGCGATCTGGGTCATCTCGGCGGTGATGTGCGGCATCGCCGGCGCGCTGTACGTGCCGCAGATCGGCATCATCAACCCGGGCGAGATGTCGCCCGCGGCGAGCATCGAGATCGCGATCTGGGCCGCGGTCGGCGGGCGCGGCACGCTGATCGGGCCGATCGTCGGCGCGTTCTTCGTCAATGGCGCGAAGAGCTACTTCACGCAGGCGTTCCCGGAGTTCTGGCTCTACTTCCTCGGCGCGCTGTTCATCCTCGTGACGATCTTCCTGCCACAGGGAATCATCGGCCTGGTGCGCCGCAAGAAGGAAGAGGCATGACCCCCGATCTGATGAAGGCCGGCGCGCAGGCCAGGGTCGAGCACGAGCGCCGCGTTGCCGCGACGAGCGGCCCGTCGGGCGGGCGCGAGGCGAGCTACTCGCGCATCGCCACCGGCGAGCTCGACGTGACCCACGGTGCGATCCTGTACCTCGACGACATCACCGTCAGCTTCGACGGCTTCAAGG
>JAYSLR010000061.1:0-13069 GCA_043725365.1 Rhizobacter sp.
CCCTGTACCAGAGCGGACTGCTCAGCACGCGACGGCTCGACCTGGTCTCGGCGAAGCCGCTCCACAGCGGCGCGGTCGCTATGCACTACCGACGCGCGCGGCTAACAACAGACTGCAGCGGACGGCCCCCTGCGCGGCCCGCCGCTGAACCGGAGCGTTGAGCGTCGGCTTCCGGGCGTTGACCGAGCGATGGCTTTAGAGAATGTCGTCCGACCGCTTCGGGTCGCAAGCGGTCGGTCGCGCGACGTGCAACATGCAAAGGGCCAAACCGTGCTTTTTGGAAATCGCATGCGAATCGGTGGCCGTGGAGCGCGCCGGCCGTGACTCACGGGATTATTCGCACCAACGGAGTGAGGGAATTCCAGCGGGAATGCGGCAGCCGATCGGACAGGTGTAGCTGCGCACATTATTTGGCGGTAAATTGCCCACACTATTTGGCGTAGCGAGGGGGCCTTGTGCCGGAACTCGCCGGCCTGAGCGTGGCGGAAAGGGCACGCGCTGCTGAGCGCTACGCCATGCTGCGCCGGCACATTGAGGCGGGTGTTTCTTTAACGGAGGCTGCTGCAGCGCATTCAATCCCGCTTCGAACAGCGCAGCGGTGGCTGGAGCGGTGTCGCGCGGAAGGCCTCGTCGGGCTGGCGCGCAACGGGCGGACGGATCGGGGTTCCAGGCGATCGCTGTCGGGGTACTGCAGGCAGGTAGCCGAAGGTCTTGCACTGCAGCAGCCGCCGCTCTCGGTATCAGCCATTCAGCGTGAAGTGGCGCGTTGGGCCCGCTCCGCGGGCGAACGCGTGCCAAGCCGTGCCACCGTGAGTCGGATCGTCGCGGCGATTGCGCCGGCGCTATTGACGATGGGCCGCAAGGGTGAGAAGGCGTACCGCGACGCTTTTGAACTGGTTGCGCGCCGCGAACCAGTCGCATCCAACGAGATTTGGCAAGCTGACCACACGCAAATTGATCTTGTGGTCAAACGCGATTGCGACCGGGATGGCCGGCCGTGGCTGACGATAATCACTGACGAGCACAGCCGAGCAATTGCGGGCTTTTCGCTCGCCTTCGAAGCGCCGTCGGCGCTGCGCACTGCACTGGCTCTACGGCAGGCGATTTGGCGCAAGTCCGAGCCGGAGTGGATCATTTGCGGAATTCCGCAGTCTTTGTATTCGGACAACGGCTCGGACTTCACGGCTGATCATCTGCGGCAAGTATGTGCAGATCTGAAGATCCGCGTTGTACATTCGACGCCGGGTATCCCGCGAGGCCGCGGCAAGGTCGCCGCCCCAACTTGACATAGGCTGGTGCGCATAGTGAAGCCTAGGTTCGCGAACATACTGCGCCGGCTGATCGGGCCGGGATCAATCCAATCTGACTTCGGGCCTCCCAATGTGCGGCGCCATTCCTCCACTTCTGGTTGCGTCGCTAACCAGACTTCCACCTGTGTCTGCTTTGGGGCAAGCGATGTCCGCCTTCGAGTGGCGGATTCCTCAGGGCGGGTGGTCGCGCCGGGTCTATGTGGGTCATCCGTCTCGCGCAAGATGTCTGGCCGTATACTGCGGCGCTTCCACGCAACCCCCTGCCGTCTGCGCTGATTTGTCGTCGGCTGGTCCGGTGGAGATGGCAGCGTCACGAAATATCGCGTCAATACGCCCTGAAAGGAAGACGCATCGTGTCCAACGTAAAGGTGGCAAGTTTCGGAATGTCTATTGACGGCTTCAGCGCCGGTCCGCGGCAAAGCCTCGACGACCCATTGGGCGTCGGTGGCCCTTCGTTGATGCAGTGGGTCTTTCCGACGCGCACCTTCCAGCAGATGCATGGAAAGGGCGGCGGGGAGACGGGCGTAGACGACGACTTTGCGGCACGCGGCTTCGCCAACGTCGGTTCGTGGATTCTGGGGCGCAACATGTTCGGCCCCGTCCGCGGACCCTGGACCGATGAGTCGTGGAAGGGCTGGTGGGGCGACGAACCACCGTACCACACGCCGGTCTTCGTGCTCACGCACCACGCGCGTGATCCCATCGAGATGCAGGGCGGGACATCTTTCCACTTCATCACGAATGGAATCCGTGCCGCCCTGGAAGCGGCGAAGACGGCCGCCGGCGATCGCGACGTGCGCATCGGCGGCGGTGCGGACACCGTCCGCCAATACCTGCAGGCAGGACTCGTTGATGACGTGCATCTCGTGCTGTCTCCCGCATTGCTGGGGCAGGGCGAGGCCTTGCTGTCGGGTATCGATCTGACCGCGCTCGGCTTCAGGTGCACCGAACACGTTGCCTCGCGCCATGCGATGCACGTCATCCTGTCGAAATAGAACGACGCGCGCGGCCACGAGAACGTCCAGTGGCGGGAGGGCCGTAGGCAGCCGCGACCGACACCTCCGGGTTAAGCGCGGACAGGCGCGCCATCGGTCGACCTGCGAAAAGGAGCATGCTGCGCCGCGGCGAACTTCGCCTTCTTTGCCGGCCCGGCTTCCCACCGACGCCGCGTGACGCGGGGTTAGACTCTAAGCCTCCCCGCTACTCAAAAGCGGGGGGACGTCGGCCCGGCCACAATGGTGGCGTCGCGCGGTGATAGGTCGCGGGAGTCCGCGATCACGGGCCACAGCTCCCGGTCTGCAGCTCCGCGGTCGAAGCCTATTCTCACGTACGAATAGAGGACGTTGTCATATGTTAGAGGGGGGAGAGAGGGCACTCTATATATGCGTACGACCGACGATGGACCCGGCTGCGACTAGTCTGTAGACTAGTCTAGTCACAAGGAGCATCGTCCCGTGAAGATCGAGATCGGCGCCTACGAAGCCAAGACCAAGCTGCCGGAGTTGCTGCGCCAGGTGCAGGCGGGAAAGCGCTTTACGATCACCAATCGCGGCAAGGCCATCGCCGACCTGGTGCCGACCGAGGCTCAGGCAACAAAGGACCCCTCGGCTGCGATCGACCAGTTCCTGGCGTTCATGAAGCAGAACCCGGTTCGGGCCCGCGTCGACATCAAGGCGCTGATCGAGGAAGGCCGCGAGTGAAGTTTGTCCTGGACGCTTCCATCACGTTGTCGTGGCTCCTCCGCGATCCGTCGGCCCGAGACGCACCGCAGGCATTCGCAGTCCTGAAGGCGCTGCGCACGGAGAGTATCGGCGCCGCTGTTCCCGTCACGTGGGGCCTGGAAATCGCCAACGTGATTGCGCGCTGCGAGGCCAAGGGCCAGGTCACGGAAGCTCAGGCCGAGGCGTTCCTCAAGTTGCTCGGCGCGTTGTCGATCGGCATCGACACGGATAGCGCCGTCCGGGCACTCACCGATACGTTGCAGCTCGCCCGTCGCCATCGGTTGTCCTCGTACGACGCGTCCTACCTGGAACTCGCGCTGCGCACCGCCTCCCCGCTTGCGACACTCGACGACGACCTGCGTCGGGCAGCGAGCAAGGCCGGCGTCAAGGCCTACAAGCCGGCGTGACAACGACGCTGATTCAACGACGCGACTCGATGCCGGGCGTCCTGGCAGGGGTTCCGGCGCTTTTCGCCCCAAACCCGAAGGCGGCGAAGCGGTTCCTCGAATTCTTTGCGGCCAATATTCGCAACGTCCACACGCGCCGGGCGTACGTGCGTGCGGTTCTGACGTTTTCCGCGTGGTTGCGGGGGCGCAGAAGATCGCCGAGCTGGTGGACGTCGAGCCTGTCCGTGTTGCGGCGTTCATCGAGCAGCTGGGTCAACGGCTTGCGAAACCGTCGGTGAAGCAGCATCTGGCGGCCCTTCGGGTGCTGTTCGACTGGTTGGTCGTCGGCCAGGTCATCGCGGCCAACCCGGCCTCACCGGTGCGTGGCCCGAAGTACGTGGTCCGCAAGGGGAAGACCGCGGTTTTGAGTGCTGAGGAGGCGCGGGCACTCCTGGATTCGATCCCGGCGGACACGCTCGTTGGCCTCCGTGACCGCGCGTTGATTGCCACCATGATCTACACGTTCGCTCGGGTCGGCGCAGTCATCAAGATGCGCGCCAAGGATGTCTACATCCAGAACCGCCGAACATGGATCCGGCTGCACGAGAAAGGCGGCAAGCGACACGAGATGCCATGCCACCACCTCCTCGACACCTATCTCAATGAGTACCTGGATGCGTCTCGGATTGAGTCGGACCCGAAGGCCTACCTGTTCCGGTCAACGAGCGGCCGCGGCGGTGAGCTCACCGAGAACCCCCTCGCCCAGCCAGATGCCTACCGGATGATTCGGCGCCGGGCCATGGCGGCGGGGATTCGTACTAAGATCGGCAACCACACGTTCCGGGCCACCGGCATTACCGAGTACCTTCGGAACGGCCGGAAGCTCGAAATCGCCGAGCAGATGGCGAACCATGAATCAGCCAGGACCACTGGGCTCTACGATCGGCGCGATGATCAAGTGAGCTTGGACGAGGTGGAGAGGATTCTGATCTGATCCCGCTGGGATCAGGCGCTACCGAGTTCTGCGACGGGAACGTCGGGGCGGCTCCGGGACGAACGTCTAGCGCTCGCACGAGCCGTTACGCGGCCCTCTGGCTTCGATTGAGATCTGTCTTGCTGAACCGCGATCGCTCGTCTCCCTTCGACGTGTAGATTCCGCCTGCACTCTGGGACCGTTCCGCAGGACCGCATCATTGGCGCGATCCTGCGGAATTCGCCGCCGCTGCCTGAGCGTCGGCGGCCGAATCACTGATCCCGGTCGGGCCCCCAGAGTGCCGGACCCTTGGCCCGCCACACTTCCGTCGCAACGAACACTCCATCCGCCGCCAGCGTCCCGCCGACCGCGAGCGCCCGGCCGACAATACCAAAGCCACCGGTCGAACCCGTGGTGGCCTTCGACAGGTCGACCACGAGCATCCGGCCGGTCCGGAGCTCGAGCGTAACGCGGCTGCCCTCGGCCTTGCGGATCACTCCCCAATAGACCGCGCCCGACGCCGGGCCGATCTGCTGTTGCTTGGCCGTCGGGTGCGAAGCCACCGGTGTCAGCCGCTTCGGCCCGTGGTGCGGCCGCGTGAGCCCGAAGATCCGCAGTTGCTTGAACGTCGCGACGTACACCATGCCGTTGGCGACCGTCGGCACGATGTTGGCGTTGCCACCCGTATTCGGCCACGTACCGGCCTCGCCGGCCCAGAGCGGCTTCAGGGCACCGCTGGACGCCGCGGCGTCGAACGCATACAGCGACATGCGGTGGTCCGGCCCGACCGGCCGGTCGACGGCCCAGATGATCGCCGTGCCGGCAGTGAGGCCATTGGACGAGATCGAAGTGAAGAAGCCAGGGTCCTGATCCGGCGTGGCGACTGTTGCGGAGCCCTCGAGCGTCAGCGCCGGCGTGCTGGCGGTATTCACGGTCCATTGCCGGACGGTCGACCCACCGCTCGAGACCACGCGGCCGACGCCGTCGGCACCCTTGAAGTACGACGGACCGCACCAGCAGCTGTCTACGGCGACGCTGGCCGGCGCGTTCGGGTTCTGCAGCCCCCCCATGTGCCCGGTGTCGCGGTTGATGATGAACAGCGTCCCCTCCTTGCCAGCGGCGACCGCGAGATGCGGCACCGGCCCCGGCTGATTCGGCAGCACGAGCGTGCCGCCCGAGCCGTAGTCGGCATCACCGCCATCGAGCGAGTTGACGTCCGCGGGCGTGAAGAAATCGAGCACCTTGCTGAGGTCCGGTGCGAGCTTGACGACGCTCTCGGCGAGATTGGTCGTGCTGTTATAAATGCCCTCCGCCGTATTGCCGGTCGTGAAGAACAGGTTGCCACGGTTATCAGCGGCGAGCCCGAAGCCGGACATCCACACCGAGCTCAGGAAGCAGGGATGGTTGCTGGTCCAGGGTGAGTGGAAATAGCAGTCGAAATTCGCCGGCGCCGTGGTCGCCTTGTCGAGCAGCTCCGTGTGGGCGAGCGGCGCCAGGTTGGCCTGGTTCCAGCCCAGCACCCAGCCGCGCGACTTGGCGGCCTTGAAGTCGCAGAACGAGCCGAATCCGGCGTAAATGTGCCCGTTCGCCTGCAGCAGCGCCGGACGCTGCCGCTGTACGGAGGAATCAAAGTTGTAGGCCGACCCATCCGACAGCGTGCCGCTCGCGCTGACCACCCGCGGTGAGCCGGGACGATCCTTTAATGTCGCCAGATCGAGCGCATGCAACTGGTGCACCGGCGTCGATCCTACCAGCACATAGGCGATCAGGTAGAGCGTGCGGGTCTTGAGGTCGATCGTCGGTGTGCTGTTGATGCCGACCGCGGGCCCGTTGTTCTCGCAGTTGAGCGGCCGCGGAACCGGCGTGCCGAGGTTGACCTTCTTGAGCTTCGCGCCGGAGAAGGCGTCGATGGCGTAGACCGAGTTGTCCTCTGTCACCACGTAGGCAACCGTGCGCACGCCGACGCCCTCGATCGGCTGGCTGGTCACGACGAGCGGCTGGGCGTCGACCTGGTCATTGTCGCTGTCGAGGTCGGCGGTCGCGATGAGCCCGAAGCCCGCGGGCGTGACGTTGGCCGTCGTCAGGGTGTTCTCATTGGGATTCCAGCCGGTGCGCTGCCGGTCATTGTGGTAGGTCACGACGTCGTGGCAGCCGACGATTACGGTGTTCGAGGTAGTGACGATGCCGCCGATGTATTCGACGACCTGCACCTTGTCATTGGCGAGGAAGGTCGCGGGCGGCGCGATGTCGAGCGGTACGTCGCCCGGGCCCGCGCCGCCGTAGCCGACGATAGCGCCGTTCTTCATCAGTACGAGCGTGGCGTTGATTGTCGAGCCGGCCACCATCGCCGCGAGCTGGTGCGGGCAAATCGGCGCGACAAGCTTTGGCGGCGGCAGCTGCGTTACCGGCGGCAACGGCGTCGACGGCCCACTCTTGCTGCACAGCGCCTGGTCTGCCGAGATCAAGGACGTGCTCGCAATCTTCTCGGACAGGCCCATCCAGTTGGTCTCAGCGGTCGAGTAGCCGTCGCCGACGGTCGCCACGTGATCGAATGCCTTGAGCTCGGAGCCCGTGAGCAGGTGATGTGCGGTGATTGCGTTGTTGCCGAGTATCGGCGAGTCGAGCAGCGGTGGCGGAACCGGCGTCGGGTCCGTCTGCACGGTCTGTGGCGCCGAGAACGGGCTCACCGGGCCGGTGCAGGCGAGCTGTCGTGCGGTAATCTGGTGCCCCGCGGTCAGGCTCGACGTTCCTACGGGGGCCCAGTCGCTGCCCCAGTCGTTTGGTGTCGAACCGGTGCCAATCGTTGCGCTGGCCGTGGCGTCCTGCACCTCAACCTTGACGCCCGAGACGAGCCCGCTGACCGGCACTACATGGCCGCAGGCGTATATCGGGCTGCCGACGCTCGGCGCGTCGAGCGTTGCGGGCATCGGACCGACGACGATCGGAATGGACCGTGCGCTCGTGACGCCATTGACCGTCTGCGTCGCCGTGATCGTATCTCCCGTGTGCAGCGGGTGGGTGAGCGGTACGGCGACGAAGCCGAACTGCGGTGTCATCGGGCCACCGATTAGCGTCGCCGGGTTCAGATAAACACGCAGCGTCGCGCCCGGCACATACGAGTCGACGTAGACTTGTGTCGCGCACTCGTGCGTGCCCTCGACGTGCGGCGGGGACAGCGCGGGCCCGTTCGGACCGCGGATCGGGAACTTCGGATTGATGTAGACGTCGCCGGCATGCGAAGCCGTGGCGAAGAGGCAGGTCGCCAACGCGGCGCCGAGCGTCAAATTCGCGAGTCGGGACAGGGCGGAATTGAGTGTCTTCACCGGACCCTCCTTGGCCGCAGCAGACAACCTTCGCGTCACGCCGCTTTGCAGCAGCCCTAGCGCGATAACTAGCATGCGCCTGCGTTCCCGGCTCTGACAAGCGGTGTTGGCCGGCGACCGAGGCTGCAGACGTGGCATCCGACCCGGCCTCGCCTCACGCTCCGTCCGGAAAGACTCCCCGTCCGCATTGCGCTGCAGCAGCGCGCTCGCCAGCTGGAGGTGACCACGCGTTTAGGAGGTTCCGGGTCTACGATCGTGTTCCGGGTGACGAACCAGCCTTTCGATTCCGGGGGAGGACGAGCCGGTCGCGGTGCAGCCGAAACAGCTTCGCCGTGGGCTTGCTCGGTTTCAGGTGGCCGGTCTTGTAGGCGTAGGCCGTCGAGCGGGCGACCGAGCACCACTCGGCGATGAGCTCCGCCGGGTAGCCGTAGAACATGTTGAGTGTTTCGTTCTTGCGGGGCCTTCCAATCGGCCTCGTCGAACTTCTAGCCTTTCGAAAATTCCGCCACGCCGACGGATCGCTCGCGAGCGCCGTGACGACCCTCCAGTGAGGCCATGACGGTCCAGAATCGACGAATTTCCGGTCCCGCGGTCGCCCTCGCTACATAAAGAAGAGGCTTTGGCAGGGGGGAGGGCGCGAATTCCGCCCCTCACTGCAAAACCGTCTGGTCCGGGGCCGCCTGCTGCGGTGCAGTGAACTGCGTATGATGGGCCTTTGGTAATCCGAAGTCGCTGTTCGACGAAACGGCCCTGCCGGCCCTCAAGGGCCCTCGTTCTCCGCGAGCTTCAGCTTTTGCAAGGCGCCATCGACCACTTTGGAAGCGAACGCCCGGATCGATTCTTCAATTCTCTTCTTGTCCTCGGGAGCTACGTCGTCCCAAGTCGACGTGAGCGGCCACGCGACCGACGTTGGCTGGACGATGAAAGGATCCGGGTGATCCTGGCCCAGAATGTCGAGGTCGGGGACTCGATAGATGCTTACGCTACAGGCTGCCACCGTATTGACGCGTTCCCTACCGAAAAGTCGGTGCCTGACCAGTCCGAGCCCCGCTCTCAGCAGCCGGTTGTTCGACTTCGTCTCGCGGACGATTGCGACGACCGTATCCGCGCCTTGAGCCTGCGCCAGCTCCATCATGGTGCGCTTTCCTTCGCGGCTGATACCCTCGAAACCATTGAAACGCTTTTCCCATCCAATTCCGGACGGCGGCACGTTAAGCGGTTCTGCCGAATAGCGGGCTGCAGCGCCAATCCGCTCCACAGTGTGGGATACGACCGATGCGTCGATTCCCCACTCCGCTATCGGAACGTCAACAGCGCTGTTCCCGAAGACGGTTAAGCCGATCGTATCCAAGTGAAGCGTGTCGCCAAGGAGCGAGACGACGGCAACCTTGTGGATGCTCACCGCATCCTTATCGGAAAGGTGGATGTTGTATGCGGCCGCGTCGACGGAAGTCGAGACGAGGAGAAACAGCAGCCCGAAGGGTATTCGCATGTGGCGCCCCGCTCCGGAGGAAGTGACCGTGTTGTTTGTACCCGACCTGCGGCTGGCGTAGCAAGGTGTGGTCTTCGCGTCAGTGTAGAGGCCGGCTAAGCCGTGATAAGTCTCCACCACCTTTCGACCTCGTCCTTGCCGCCGGGGTGGGTAGAGCCAGCTATCGTCGGTTGCATCACAACTCGTAGCTAAAGCTTTGCGAACCTATATAGTTACGCCAGTTCCAGTACTTTCGCCCCAGCAAGAATTCGCGTGGCACAATGCATGGGCGCCGTCATAAGAGCGTGTCGGCCGCGGTTCGCCAACTCGGCCAGCACTCTCCCCGCTCTGGGCCGACAAGAGAACTTTGGAGCCCCGGTTCGTAGGGCCGCGCTGGCGGCGGCGTGCCTGCTGGCTGCCTCGACGGCCCCAGCCCTTGGTGTTGATGACGCCGCTGCTCCGAGCGCGCGACCCTCGAAGCCAGTCATCACTCCAGCACGGGTCGCGCAGGGCCTCAGTCTCGGCGACGCGTGTGAACGCTACTACCCGCTCAGCTCGCGAATGGCGCTCGAATTTGGCGCGACGACATTGATTGTCTATGTCGACGTTGATGGCCGCGTAAAGGACACACGCATCGAGTTAGGTTCAGGGTACGTCGCGTTGGATGAGGCCGCGGAGCACTGCATCATGGAGCAGGGCCGCTTTGTCCCGCAGACCAGCGATAGCGCACCCGTAGGATCGTGGCAGCGCATGAAGTTCACGTGGCGCCTTGATAGTCCCGCACGGTCGGATGCCGCGGACAGTCTCCTGTCCGCCTACAGGAAGGGCGACTACGCCAGACTGGCGAAGCTCCTCGTCCCCTATGCCCGCGACGGCGCCATCGACGCTCAAGTCATGCTCGCCCGCATGTACCTGCACGGGACGGGGGTCAACGCAGATGTCGGAGAAGCCGCCACCTGGATGCGAAAGGCGGCGGAGCAGGGCTCGACGGTCGCCGAATATGAGTCCGGCGTCTTTAGTGAGGAGGGCATCGGTGGGCCCAAGGACTATGCGGCGGCCGCGAACTGGCTTCGCAAGGCGGCCCACCAGCGGCATGCTGATGCGGCGTTCAATCTCGCACTAATGTACCAAAGCGGCCTGGGCGTCGAGCGTGATCCGGCCATGGCGCTGCTGTGGATCGAGGCGGCTATCGGTTTCCTCGCTTTACCAAGCGCCGACGCTGTACGACCCGGCTACGCCTCAACGCGCGATTCGATCCGTGCCGGCATGTCGCCGGATCAAATCGATGCGGCGTCTCATAGCACGTCGCCGGACGGTCCAGTGATCCGCGGCTACGTGCGCAATCGCGCAGCCATCGACAAGGCCGCCCGCGCAGCGTACCCGGCGCACCTAGGCGAGCACAGCGGCGTGCGAACGGTCGCCCTGTTGGTGTTCGTCCTTTCCGATGGGCACGTCGGCGATAGCCGGGTGGAGACTTCGAGTGGGCTCCCCAAGCTTGCTGCGGCGACGGTACAGGTGCTGTCGCAGGCGGACATTCTTCCAAAGAAGATAGGCGGCCAATCCGTGGATGCCTGGCAAATTGTCACGTGGACCTGGGCGCTTCACTAGGGGTGCCCTCGTTACGCGGCCTCGAGCAGTCTCCGCCGCCTCGCGATCTCCTTCTGGTCGCCGATTCTGACCGCGAGCTCGCGGCAGTACTGCAGCATCAGGTAATAATTGTGGAGCAAGCCGCGAGGCGTCTCATTGCCATCCGGGTCCGCGATCGCGTTCCGCGTCACGAACCAGCCGCGCCACTCTGGCGTCAGCACCATCCGGTCCCGGTGTAGCCGAAAAAGGTTTCGCCGCGGGCTTGCTGGGTTTGAGGCTGCCGCATTTGTAGGCGTAGGCCGTCGAGAGGGCGACCGCGCACCACTCGGCGATCCGCTCCGCCGGATACCCGTAGAACATGTTGAGTGCCGGGTGCTTTCGCGGCCGCCCGATCGCCCTCGCCGCAACTCTAGGTTTTCGAAAACCCCGCCAGGCCGACGGGTCGCTCGCGAGCGCCATGGTGGCCCTCCACTGAGGTCATGACGCACGAAGATGGGCGAGATTCCGGGGCGGCGGGCGCCGCCACTACATAAGAAAGAGGGTGTGGTAGGGGGGAGGGCATGATTCCTTCCTTCACTGCACAAGCTCTTGGTCTACAGCCTCCTGCTGCGTCGCAGCGTACTTCGCACAATGGCCGATCGATTGAATTGCGCGATCAACTGGCGCTCACATGTCGCAGCAACGGACGGCGCAACGGCCGGTCAACAGGGGTCCGTGTCAAATACCTGCCGGCCCGTCATCGGGTACGATTTGGCTGAGGGCGACGCAACCGTTCGATGGATGTCGTCGACGCTACGGACCGAAGCACACCAACTGGGACGCCGTAAAGATGAAGAAATGGGCTGTTCTTTCGATTCTGGTCCTAGCCACGCAGGCAGCAATTGCTGGGGGGGCGAGCAGGTACCACGACCCGAGCTACGGCTATACGGTGACGCCACCGGTGTTTCCGGAGGGTCCGGCGCTGGGAGTGCCCATAACGCCCGTCAAGTTCGCGGGAGCACCGAAGGATGGCGAAGCTCCGTTCTGCAACGTCCAGATTCAGTCGGCGGCGATGACCCAGGCGACCTTTCTGGAAGTATCGCGGAACCAGTTCACGGCGCTCGGCGGGACCGTTGTCAGCGAGGACACTCGGAAGGTCTCCGGCAAGCCGGCGGCGCTATGGCACGTCCGCCTCGGGCTCGCTGAGATGCTCGTTCTCGTGACGTTCGGTGAGAAGCACGTCTATCTCCTCACCTGCGCTTCTCAAGCGATGCAGTACCTCGACTGGGAGGAGCAGTTCAAGAAGACGATTGACAGCTTCTCGCTGGACTAGTCCCGCAATCGTGACGGCGGAGTGTGTATGCGACAGATAGTTTCCCTGGTCGTCCTATGCTTACTCTCGGTGTGCGCCTCGCCTGAGACACTCACCTACGAGGTCTTCGCGCTCGGAACGGACGGCTCTCAGAAGTTGCTGGTTGCCGACACGCGGACGTACTCCGTGAAGAGGGACGTCACGGTCAAGGACATCAAGGGCAATGACGGCAAGCATCTTTGGTCGAAGGATCTGTCTCTGAAGAAGGGGTTCCACGTGGACGTCGCGGTCACACGCGAGGATTCGGTTGACGGTTTCGGCCTGACCATCGGAAATGAACACTGGCCGCTCAACTTCAGCTGGAACTGGTTCGACATCCACCAGCTGGACGAGCATGTATTCAAGCAGCTGAAGGGGGATGGCCTTGTGCGCATCTCCACCGCGAAGGTCCCTGGAGAAGATACAGTCGAGATTGTCGCGGTCGAGTTCCTGACGGATGTTCGCCTGACGTGCACCGACAACATGCTCCGAGACCCGGCGCATCCCACCGACACGCACACCATGGTCGTCAAGAAGGGCAGTGTGTTGCGCGTCGCCGACTGACGCGGAGATCTTCCTTCGCTCAGAAGCTGGCCTATGACCGTGCGCCGGCTGCGCGACTCGAGCAACTGGCTGAGACGTTTACGGCCACGTCCGAGGATCCCGTACCCTCCCTGCCGAGCACTATAGGGTTTAGGAATTTACACCCCGACCCCTGACACATATACATGGCGTGTGGGGCCGCGGATTGGCGCTTCTAGGCCTGACTTAACTCAACCCCTCGCTGGTGCCAAACGCCGCCACCCAACTCGACCTGGAGGGACTGCAGGATCGCGAGGCCATCTTCGCGCGCATCCTCGCGTACGCCTCCGCCAATCCGCGTCGCGCCTGGATTGTCGGCCGAGGCTGGGACGAAGCCGCGTTCCTGCCGGGTGGTCGCCCGACGCGGCAGATGCTGGACGCCATCG
>JAYSLR010000062.1:0-3544 GCA_043725365.1 Rhizobacter sp.
CTGCGCGTCGGCGCGGTTCTGCTCCCAGTCGAAGCCGGCCATCGCGCGCATCCACGACAGGTCGGCGCCGGCGCAGAAGGCCTTGCCGTGGCCGCCGAGCACGACCGCGCGCAGCTCGGGGTCGGCCGCGAACGCGCTGAACGCGGCGTGCAGTTCGGCGATCACGCCTTCGTTGAACGCGTTGCGCACGTCGGGGCGGTTGAGCCAGACCTCGGCGACGAAGCGCGAAGGACGACGGATGTCGAGTGTGGTGGTCATCGGGTGAATTCCTCGGTGCGCGCGGCGGCGCTCTCGGCCTGCAGCATCCAGACCAAATCGATCTCGGGACAGGCGTGACCCATCGCGGTGATCGCCGCGCTGATCTGGCCGCGGTGGTGTGTGCCGTGGTTGAAGACGTGGCCGAGCGTCGGCGCGAAGGGCAGCGATTGCGCGATGCCGCGGGTGGTCGTGTAGGTGAGCGTGGCGTCGAAGCGCGCGGCGCTCCATGACGCGATCAGCGGCAACCAGCGCGGCACGGCTTCGAGCAGGCGCTCGCGCAGGCGCGTGCGATCGGTCTCGAGCTCGGCGCTCAGCGCGACCGTGTTCGAGAGACCCTCGGCGAAGCGCGGGAACCAGACCGCGTGCTCGGCGACGAGCAGGTGGTTCAGCGTGCCGTGCACGCTCTTGAAGAACAGGCCGCACTCGCGCCGGTAGTCGGCCTCGGGCAAGGCATCGACATGTTCGAAGAGCTTGCGCGTCGCCCACGCGTTGTAGCGCGCGAGGGTCGTGAAGTAGGCGTGCGGGTCCATAGGCTCAATACCGCTTCGCAACCTCGTCGAGCATCACCTCGGTCGCGCCGCCGCCGATCGCGAGCACGCGCGCGTCGCGCCAGAGCCGTTCGATCGCGGTCTCGCGCATGTAGCCCATGCCGCCGTGGAACTGCTGGCAGGTCTGCACGACCTCGTTGACGAGCTCGCCGGTCAGCGCCTTCAACATCGACACCTGCTGCACCACGTCCTGCTGCTGCGTGACGCGCCAGGCACAGTCGTACATGAACGCGCGCGCCGCGTGCACCTTGGCGTCGAGCATCGCCAGGCGCTGGCGGATCGTCTGCTTGTCGAACAGCGGCGCGCCGAAGGCCTGGCGCTGGCGCACGAACTCCAGCGTCATCTTCAGCGCCTGCGTGCAGTGGCCGACCGCCATCGCGGCCAGCGCGATGCGCTCGGTCTGGAAGTTCTTCATCACCGCGTAGAAGCCGCGGTTCTCCTCGCCGAGCAGGTTAGCGGCGGGAATGCGCACGTTGTCGAGCACGAGCTCGGCGGTGTCGGACGACAGCCAGCCCGATTTCTTCAGCGCGCGCCCGACCGTGAAGCCCGGCGTGCCCTTCTCGACGATGAACATCGACATGCCGTGGCGCGCGTCGGTCGCGCCGTCGGGTGTCTTCGCGGCGATGAAGTACAGGTCGGCGTGCACGCCGTTGGTGATGAACATCTTGGTGCCGTTCAGCACCCAGTGGTCGCCATCTCGCCTGGCCGTCGTGCGGATCCCGGCCACGTCGGAGCCCGCGCCGGGTTCGGTGATGCCGACCGCGGTGATCTTGCGCCCGGCGATCACGTCCGGCATGTAGCGGTCGAGCTGCGCCGGGCTGCCGGCGTGGTGCAGGTGCGGGCTCGCCATGTCGGTGTGCACCAGCACCGTGATGATGAAGCCGCCGAAGGTCGACTGCGACAGCGCCTCGGCGAACACCAGGTTCGTCAGCGCGTCGGCCTCGGCGCCGCCGTAGCCGCTCGGGTACATCAGCCCGAACAGCCCGGCCTCGCCCATCTTGCGCAGCACCTCGCGCG
Source organism: Rhizobacter sp. (assembly GCA_043725365.1). Lineage (GTDB taxonomy): Bacteria > Pseudomonadota > Gammaproteobacteria > Burkholderiales > Burkholderiaceae_C > LMDS01. The sequence continues at coordinate 1,824 of JAYSLR010000062.1, forward strand.
GCGTGGAGCCGGCCTCCTCCCAGGCCTGCGCGTGCGGCTCGACCTCGCGCGCGACGAAGCGCGCGATCTGCTCGCGCAGCAGTTCGTGTTCGGGGGTGATGTAGATGCTGTCCATGCGGTTCCGTTGGTTCGTCAGTCGGCGTCAAGCACCCAGCGCCAGGCCAGGCCGTCGTCGGGGTCGATCGTCTCGCCGTCGCGCACGTAGCCGATGCGCTGCAGCAACCGCCACGACGCGGTGTTGTCGGGGGTCGTGAAGGCGCTGACGCGGCGCGCGCCCTGCGCCAGCGCCTCGAGCGTCAAGGCACGCGCGGCCTCGGTCGCGAGGCCGCGCCCCCGGTACGCGGGCGCCATGCCGTAGCCGATCTCGACCTCGCCGTCGGGAAGCGGCGGCGCCTTCACGCCGCCGGAGCCGACGACGCGCGCGCCGTCGAGCACGTACAGCCGGGTGCTCAGCACCGCGGCCCAGCCGGGCGCGGCCCGCATGTTCGCGAGCGCCCGTTCGTAGATGAAGACCGGCGCACAGGCGCCCTCCTCGATCGCGAGCGCGTGGCGCTGCGCGAACGCGTCCGGCGCGGCGATCAGCTCGCGCAGGTCGCGCTCGGTCAGCGGCATCAGCGTCAGTGCCATGGTGGTGTCGGCGCCGTGCCGCTCACATCCGGAACACGCCGAACTTCGGTTCCGGGATCGGCGCGTTCAGGCTCGCCGAGATCGCGAGCGCCAGCACGTGGCGCGTCTGCGCCGGGTCGATCACGCCGTCGTCCCACAGCCGCGCGCTCGCGTAGTACGGGTGCGCCTGGTGCTCGAACTGGTCGAGGATCGGCTGCTTGAACGCCGCCTCCTCGTCCTTGCTCCACGCGCCCCCCTTGGCCTCGATGCCGTCGCGCTTGACGGTCGCGAGCACCGCCGCGGCCTGCTCGCCGCCCATCACGCTGATGCGCGCGTTCGGCCACATCCACAGGAAGCGCGGGCTGTAGGCGCGCCCGCACATGCCGTAGTTGCCGGCGCCGAAGCTGCCGCCGATGATCACGGTGAACTTCGGCACCGTCGCGGTCGACACCGCGGTGACCATCTTCGCGCCGTGCTTGGCGATGCCTTCGGCCTCGTACTTCTTGCCGACCATGAAGCCGGTGATGTTCTGCAGGAACACCAGCGGGATCTTGCGCTGGCAGCACAGCTCGATGAAGTGCGCGCCCTTCATGGCCGACTCGCTGAACAGCACGCCGTTGTTCGCGACGATGCCCACCGGCATGCCCTCGATGTGCGCGAAGCCGGTCACCAGCGTCGCGCCGTAGCGCGCCTTGAACTCGTCGAATTCCGAGCCGTCGACGATGCGCGCGATGATCTCGTGCACGTCATAGGGCTTCTTGGTATCGACCGGGATCACGCCGTGCAGCTCGCTCGCCTCGAACAGCGGCGGGCGTGGCTCGATCAGCCGCTGGCCGTGCGCCTTGCTCCAGTTCAGGTTCGCGACCGACGCGCGTGCGATCGCCAGCGCGTGCGTGTCGTTCTGCGCCAGGTGGTCGGCCACGCCGGACAGGCGCGTGTGCACGTCACCGCCGCCGAGCTCCTCGGCGCTGACGATCTCGCCGATCGCCGCTTTCACCAACGGCGGGCCGGCGAGGAAGATCGTGCCCTGGTTCTTCACGATGATCGACTCGTCGCTCATCGCCGGCATGTAGGCGCCGCCGGCCGTGCACGAGCCCATCACGACCGCGATCTGC
>JAYSLR010000063.1:0-2357 GCA_043725365.1 Rhizobacter sp.
AGGTAGCGATCGATGAGCGCGCGCGCGGGCGCCGGTGGGCTGCGCTCGCGCAAGAAGGCAAACTGGGTGCGGGCCGACTCGTAGTCGCCACTCGCGTAGTAGGCGCGGGCCAGTTCCATGCGCGCGCCGTCGAAGTCAGGCTCGATCGCCACCACGCGGGCCAGGGCAAAGCCGGCCTCGGAAGCGTGGCCGCTGTCGAGCGCCGCCATGCCGTAGAGGTAGTCGAAGGCGGCGAGGCCGCCGAATTCCGCTTCATGTGCCGAAAGCAGGGAGTAGGCGTCGGCGCTGTGGCCAGCGTCGAGCTGCGACTGGCACTGCGCCAGGAGCAGGTCGAGGTCGGTGGGCGCAGTGGCACGGGCCAGTCCCGTCATTGCCATCAGGGTGAATACGGCGCAGGCGAAGCAGCTACGGCGCCGGCGAGGTGATGGCTGCATTTGACTCCCGGATCAAGTGATTGTCGCCGCCCGTCGCTGCAGCACGCCGCAACGCTCGACCAGCATCCGCCCGAAAGCCCGCGCAGACGGCGTATCTTGCGCCAGCAGGTTTTTCATCGCAACCGGGCGCCCCTGTCGGTGCGCGCCCGAGCTCACTTCCTGGTGAATGTGTAGACTCCGTCCCACTCCGGCGGCGGCGGGGCCTCGAGGTAAGCGCTGATCCGCGCCGCGTACAATTCGTATAGACGATGATCCGTGCGTGCGCGCAGTGCGGCCAAGCGCGTCGCGGCGCCCGCGAAGTCGCGCTTGCGGTAGGCGACAAGCACGGCGGTGAACTCCTCGCAAGCGATGAGCGTCGCGGGCGCCAGCCCGGCGCGCGGCCCGAGCGGCTCCAGGATCGCGATCGCCTCGTGCTTGCCCTTGACGCGCACGAGGTCCAGTTCCCGGAAAGCCATTTCCGGCACCGCGCTGGCCGTAGCGGCACTGACAATGATGTCGACGCCGTATTCCTTCGTGAGCCCCTCGAGCCGTGAACCCAGGTTCACGGTATCGCCGAGCACCGTGTAGGCCATCCGGAACTCGGAGCCCATGTTGCCCACGTTCATGGGACCGGAGCTGATGCCCACGCCGATGCGGATCTCGGGCCAGCCGCGCGCGCGACAGCTGGCGTTGACGCCCTCAAGGCACGCGACCATGTCCAGGGCGGCACGCACGGCCCGCGCGGCGTGGGCGGGCTCGGCGAGCGGCGCGCCCCAGAAGGCCATCACGGCGTCGCCCATGTATTTGTCGATGGTGCCGTGATGACGGCGGATCACGGCCGTGATGGGCGTCAGGAACTCGTTCATGAACTGGCTCAGCGAGCGCGGGTCCAGTCCCTCGGAGATGGTCGTGAAGCCGCGCACGTCCGAGAACAGCACGCTCATGACGCGACTCTCGCCGGCCAGCGAAATGTCGGTCTCGGTGGCGTCGAGATCCTGCACGACCTCTGGCGGGACGTACTGCCCAAACAGCCGTCCGAGCCGTCGCTTGCGGCGCGACTCGAAGAAATAGCCGTAGTTGAGATGCAGCAGTGCGGCGACCAGCACGTAGCTCAGGCTCGAGGCGAGCGGCAGCACGATTCCGAGGCGCTGCCAGGCGAGCAGATTGGCAGCGCACAGCGCTGCGAGGAGCGCCGCGACCGTCAATACTCCCGCGAGTGGCGAACGCGCCAGCAGCGCAGCGGTCAGCAGCGCGAGCAGCAGCAGCGTGCCGGCCTCGATCCACGGCGTCGTGGTCGGGACGTAACGGATCGTGCCGTCCAGCAGCCCTGCGATCACATTGGCGTGCGCTTCCACACCGATGTACTCCTTGCCGACCGGCGTCGCACGCAGGTCCAGCAGCCCGGGAGCGCTCGCGCCCACCAGCACGATCGCGCCTTTGAGCGTGGCTGCGGGCGCGGTGCCGTGCAGCACCTGGGTCACCGATACATAGGGAAAGGAGCCGACCGGTCCGCGGAACGGCACCAGCACCGCGGCGGCACGGTCCACCGGTACCACCCGCTCGCCGAAATGGATTTCCTGCAACGCGCCCGTGGCCGGGTCGATGCCGAGCGACAGCGGCGGCGAGTGCAGGGCCAGGCGCGTCAGCGCGAGGCTCAGCGACTCGTACACCCGGCCACCGTAGTACTGGAGCAAGGGCATCCGGCGGACCACGCCGTCCTCGTCCACCAGCGAGGTGTCAAAGAAGCCGCCGGCCGCGGCGTTCTCCTGCAGTGCGCCGAGGTTCGCGACGTAACCAGCGGGCTGCAGCAGCCGCGCGCCGGGCGGCATCGACAGCGGCTGCGCCCGCGGCAGCCGGCCCTTCTCAGGCCGGTCCCCAGGCTGCAGTTTCTGCTTGAAGACGTAACCGAGCACCGTGTCGCGGGCGATCAGCGCCTCGGCGAAG
>JAYSLR010000064.1:0-3881 GCA_043725365.1 Rhizobacter sp.
ACTGGCCGCGCACCTGACGCAGCAGCGCCGGCCCAAGCACACGATCGCGAGCTTCGTCGGCACCAGCCCGGTGGCGGTCGAGGTCAAGCGCCAGGCGCGTCGCGTCGCGCAGACCGACAGCACGGTGCTGCTGCTCGGCGAGACCGGCACCGGCAAGGAACTGCTCGCGCACGGCATCCACGCCGCGAGCCGGCGCGCCGCGAAGCCGTTCATCGCCGTGAACATCGCGGCCGTGCCCGAGACCCTGCTCGAGGCCGAGTTCTTCGGCGTTGCGCCGGGCGCCTACACCGGCGCCGAGCGCAAGGGGCGGGAGGGCAAGTTCAGAGTAGCCGACGGCGGCACGCTGCTGCTCGACGAGATCGGCGACATGCCGCTGGCGGTGCAGAGCAAGCTGCTGCGCGTGCTGCAGGAGCAGGAGGTCGAGCCGCTCGGCAGCAACCAGGTGCAGCGCATCGACGTGCGCATCATCGCCGCGACGAGCCGCGACCTGCCGGCGATGGTCGCGGCGGGCAGCTTCCGCGCCGACCTGTTCTACCGGCTCAACGTGCTGCCGATCCGCCTGCCCGCGCTGCGCGAGCGGCTGCCCGACCTGGAGGCGCTGATCGAGACGCTGCTCGAGGACATCGCGCGGCGCAGCGGCATGCCGCACAAGAGCCTGTCGGCGGACGCGCTGGAGCGGCTGGCGCGGCATCGCTGGCCGGGCAACATCCGCGAGCTGCGCAACGTGCTCGAACAGGCCAGTCTGATGACCGATGAGCTGCTGCTGACGGCGCCGGACTTTGCATCGCTCGCCGGCGACGCACGCGACCCGATGCGCGCGGCGTCGCAGGCGCCAGCCGCGCCGCGGTCGACGCCGACCGTCGCCGGTGGCGCGGCCCCGGGCGATGCGGCGATCGCGGTGAAACCGCTCTCCGAGGCCGTGGCCGAGCTCGAGGGCCGCGCGATCCGCGAGGCGATGCGCGCCACCGGAGGCAACAAGCTGGCGGCGTCGCGGCTGCTCGGCATCTCGCGCGCGACGCTGTACGAGAAGCTCGCGCTGATCGACGCCTCGCGCGCGTCCTGACGAAGGCCTGCATCCTAGAATCGACGTGAGGCCGGACCATCGTCCGCCCGTGTCCGGGAGCGAGCTCCGCCCATGGCCATCAGTCCGGCGTACGTGCAGGCATCCGCCGTGGTGTGCGGTTTGCTGTGCCTGCTGTTCGGCTGGATCCGCTGGCGCCATCGCGATCCGGGTTCGAGCTGGTTCTCGGTCGGCTTCCTCGCGGTCTTCGCGATCTTCGCGTTCGGCCTGCGCGTGCCGCCGGGCCAGGAGGCAGCGCACCGGGGCGCGTCGCTGCTCGGGGCGCTGGCGATCCTGTGCATCGGGCTCGGGATGGTCGACTACCTGGGCATGTCCGCGCGCGCGGCGTGGCGCTGGCGCGTCGCGATCGCGTTGCCGCTGCTGTTCGGGCTCGCCCGGCTGCCGTTCGCGGGGCTGCCGCGCGTCGAGGCGCACGCGCTGCTCGCGACCTCGCTGATCCTGATGTCGGCGATGGTCTGGAGCGAGTCGCGCCGCGAGCCTGGCGCCGGCCTGCGCATCATCGCCGCGGCGCTGCTGCTGCACCCGCTGATCCTGGTGGCGATGCTGCTGGCCGGGATCGACGTCTACGAACTGCGCAACATCGTGATCCTGCCGCTGGGCATGCTCGGCATGACGCTGTTCGCGATCAGCCTGACGCGGGCGCGTGTGCGTGTCGAACACGAGCTCGCGGCGCGCGTCGATGCGCAGCGCGCGCTGCTGCAGCTGAACGAATCGCTGGAGCACCGCGTCGCCCAGCGCACCGCCGAATTGCACGAGATCGTGGCCGGTCTGGAGAGTTTCAACCGCAGCGTGTCGCACGACCTGCGCGGCCCGCTCGGCGGCATCGCCGGGCTGACGCGCATCGCGAAGGCGGCGGTCGAGCGCGGCGACGGTGAGCGCGCGCTGCCGATGCTCGAGGCCGTCGCGACGCAGGCCGAGACGCTGGGCGCACTGGTCGACGACCTGCTGCTGCTGGCGCGCGTCGGCGATGCGACGCTCGCGCTGGTGCAGGTGGATCTGGACGACTGCCTGCGCCAGGCGATCGAGCAGCTGCGCCTGGCCGGCCAGGCGACCGAGGCCGTCGAGTCCGGACCGCTGGCGAGCGTGCAGGCCGACGCGGGGCTGCTGCGCCAGGTGTTCGTGAACCTGATCGGCAACGCGCTGAAGTTCAGCCGCGATGCGCCGCAGCCGAGGGTCCGCATCGAGCTCGTGCAGGAGCCGCAGCGCGTGGTGGTGGCGGTGCGCGACAACGGCGCGGGCTTCGACGCGGCGCGCGCCGCCGACCTGTTCGAGCCGTTCAAGCGCCTGCACGGCGCGGCGTTCGAAGGCACCGGCGTGGGCCTGGCGATCGTGCGCCGCATCGTCGAGCGGCACGGTGGATCGGCCTGGGCCGAGGGCCGGCCCGGGCAGGGCGCGAGCTTCTTCGTCGGATTGCCGAACGCGCGGCCGTGAGGCCGGGATCGCGGGTTCCCGGGCGCGGCGCCGCCTCGCTTCTGGCGCCATTCAATCGTCCGATGATCGGACACTGACTGAACATTGGTCACTATTTTCATACTATGTCCAGAAAGTAGACAATTCTTGATTCGCCGCCAGCTCGTCGGCGGGATCCCAAACCACCCGCCGAGTCCTTGTTCCGGCTCAATTTCGATGCCCGCGTCGCGGCGGCCGACTGAACCCTAGGGTTTGCACTTATATGGTGCACTCTGGCACAACGATTGCGTTCAACGGGCCACCGAGCCGTCGCCGACGCGGCGGCAGCGAGTCCTCACGACCCAGCCCAGGAGACCCACGCATGCATTCCCATCCCTCGAACCCGCGCCGCGCGATCGTCGGTGCCGCCTCGGTCGCCGCGCTCGCGCTGGCGATGCTCGCCAGCCCGCTCGCGAGCGCCCAGTCCAAGGGCGAGATCCGCATCGCCCACGTCTACAGCAAGTCCGGCCCGCTCGAGGCCTACGGCAAGCAAACCCAGACCGGCCTGGCGATGGGCCTCGAGTACGCCACCGGCGGCACGATGATGGTCGGCGGAAAGAAGCTGGTGCTGATCGAGAAGGACGACCAGGGCAAGCCCGACCTCGGCAAGAGCCTGCTCGCCGCTGCCTACGGCGATGACAAGGCCGACATCGCGGTCGGCCCGACCTCGTCGGGTGTGGCACTGGCGCTGCTGCCGGTGGCCGAGGAGTACAAGAAGATCCTGCTGGTCGAGCCGGCGGTGGCCGATTCGATCACCGGCGACAAGTGGAACAAGTACATCTTCCGCACCGGCCGCAACAGCTCGCAGGACGCGATCAGCAACGCAGTGGCGCAAGACCGGGAAGGCACCAGCATCGCCACGCTGGCGCAGGACTACGCCTTCGGTCGCGACGGCGTGAAGGCCTTCAAGGCGGCGCTCAAGAAGGCCAAGATCGTCCACGAGGAATACCTGCCGCCCGGCACGACCGACTTCACCGCCGGCGCGCAGCGCCTGATCGATGCGCTAAAGGACAAGCCGGGCCGCAAGGTGATCTGGATCATCTGGGCCGGCGCCGGCAACCCGTTCAAGATCGCCGACCTCGACCTCAAGCGCTACGGCATCGAGATCGCCACCGGTGGCAACATCCTGCCGGCGATGGTGGCCTACAAGCAGTTCCCCGGCATGGAGGGTGCGACGTACTACTACTTCGGCATTCCGAAGAACCCGGTAAACGATGCCATGGTGGCGCGCCACTACAAGGAGTTCAAGTCGCCGCCCGATTTCTTCACGGCCGGCGGTTTCTCTGCCGCGATGGCCGTGGTCGAGGCGCTCAAGAAGGCCAAGATCGTCCACGAGGAATACCTGCCGCCC
>JAYSLR010000065.1:0-6874 GCA_043725365.1 Rhizobacter sp.
GCGCTCAAGGCGGTGGCGGCGCAGATCGCCGAGACGCGCCATGCCAGCTCGGCCAGGGCGATCATCGAGATCCAGGCGGTGGTCAAGAACCTCACGCCAGAGCCGGCGAGCTTGCAGCAGGTGACGGAGCTGCAACGCTATCTCGCCACGGACGACGTCGTCACCGACGTCTGCGAGCTCGCGGAGGACATCCGCGCCCCGCTGCTCGATGCTCTGGCAGAGCTGCGGGCGAAACTGGTCGCCTGACCCGAAAGGATGACGCAATGGGCCAAGAAACCGCGGTTCGCGAGGTTCTGCAATGGAAGGCGGAATTCACGAAGATCCAGAAGGCGCGCCAACATGACCTGACGGAAAAGTCGGACGTCGCCTTCCAGGACATCCTGGACGCCAATTTCAAGCACTACAAGAAGGTGCAGTCGGAGCTGAGCGAAATCGTCGCCGAGGACCTGGCGAAGGCCGCCGACAAGCTGAACGGCATCGACAGCGAGCTGTGCCGCCAGCGCCTCGAAAAGGACAAGACGCTGGAGAAGTGGCAGACCTTCTTCGCCAAGAACCGCGCGGCCTACAAGGACGACCACGACTTCCAGTCGGCAGACCGCCTCATCGCGAGCGCCGGGTCTGCCAAGGATCCGAGAATGATCCAGAAGTACCTCGAACAGGCCCGCCACATCCTGGCCAACTCGAAGAGCGACAAGAAAGTGCCGGCCGGTGAATTCCCGTTCCTGCCGAGCGCGCCGCAGACAGTCCGCAAGGCCGATCCGGAAAAGGTGGCCGCGGCGCTGAAACGGAAGGATCTCCGGAAGCACATCGCCAGAAACGACACCTGGGGCGACTTCGACGTGCAGAAGGCGCTGGGCGACAAGGCCACCGAACAGGACCTCAAGGTCCTCTGGAACATCGTCGAAAGCGCGATCCGCGCCGACGAGGAGGACGAGAACTGGAAGCAGTACGAGAAGAACGCCCTGCTGGCGATCCAGGAGCGCATCAAGCGCAAGGCCTCGTCGAAGGGGAGCGCCGACAAGTCGACGACGCCCGGCCCGGAAACCAGGGTCTACAAGGAGCTGATCCTGGGCGCCGGCGCCAGTGCCTCGTACTACATCGCGAACAACCACGCCAAGTTCGACCTGACCAGCACGCTCGTGATCGGCAAGCTCCAGCCCTGGGCCGAGGAGCGCGGCAAGGAAGGCAAGGTCAATCACCCGCACAACATGATCGATCCGGAGTCCGGCAGGAAGCCCGTCGACGAGCACGGCAGCCTGGCCGATCGGTCCGAGTTCTCGAAGCGGATCGCCAAGGTCATCGAGACGGTTCCGAACATCGAGGCCCAGATTTCGAAGGTCACCAAGTGCAAGGGCGACTTCTTCGAAATCGAGACGAACGAGGGCATCTTCTACGCGAAGACGGTGACCAACGCCATGGGGATCGGCAAGCAGAAGGAGCCCGGCGACCCGGGATCCATCGAGTCCAAGGACAGCGTCAAGGACATGGACACCTTCAAGCGTTCGCTCGGAGACAAGTCGATCAAGGAGATCTACAAGGACATCAAGTCGATCGCCGTCGTCGGCGGCAATGCCGCGATCGACGTCGCATCGACGATCCTCCGCGACAAGGACGTCTCCAAACTTGAGATTCACTGGATCGTCGGCAACACGGGAAGGCCGGCCTTTCTTAGGGGTACGGACAACGCGCTCGCCGAGCAGGCTTTTCCCAAAGAAGAATTGAAAGAAGAGCCGGTCAGGAAAGGCAACATGACCGTCTACAAGGGGCGCTTCAAGAGTGCCAAGGGCGCGGGGCCGGTGGAGGTCACCATCGAGGGAAACGCGGTCAAGTCGATCACGGTCGACCTCGTGGTGTACGGGTCGGGCCCCGACGTCGAAGAAATGCAGAAGATGTTTGCCGACGAGACCGATGACGGCAAGGGCGGTGCCAAGCCGATGGAACTGGAGTCGGTGCTCGACAAGGATCGGCACTACAACTTCGAGATCGACGAAAAGGATCCCGCCGAGCTGATCAAGAAGCTGGGCACGAAGGTATCGAAAGAGAACAGCGCGGCGCTGCTGAAATACCTCGAGGATCCGGATCTGAAGCCGGTGCAGGAGAACAAGGACGAAGTGACCGTCGGGGTCAAGTCCAAGGATGAGGAGAAATCGCAGGCGTCGATGCAGTTCGTCGGCGCTTCGGGAGCGCGCCTGAAAGTCGCGCCCGCGCCATCGAATACCGGAAAGGCGTCGAAGGGCCTGTCGCCGCCGGCAAAGGACGGCTTGCACGAGACCATCGCCTCGCTGCCGGAGAACGTCGTCGGCAACGATCAGCTGGCGGCTTCGCGCAGCCGCATCGAGGCACAGTCCAACGCGATGCCGACGAGCAAGGATCAGATTCCGCTGGTGGGCGAGCCGGGCGGGGTGAGTTTCATCACCAGCAACCAGACGGTCATCCGGGTTCACATCGCGGAGTGCTATCCGAAGATTCCGCCGGGCCTGGGCGACTACATCACTGGTCAGATCATCCACGCGCGCAGTCTTCGTCCCAAGAAGGGCGACACGGAAACACCGATTCCCGTGCCCAGGAAGGGCGACGACAAGTTCGAAGACATGGACCTGAAGCAGCAGGTCGCGTTCCAGGAGAAATGGACCGAACGCCTGAGAGTGATCAACGGCGAATTGCTCGGGAGATAGACGAGCTGGTCCGGAACGAGTTACTTCGGTCATCCGCATGAAGGATCGACCCGCAGCCTGGGAGCCCTCTACATGTCGAACGACCTGAGCGCCATCGAAGCCGCCGTAGCGACCTATCTCGATGGCCTGTATGAAGGCGATGCAGAAAAGCTGGCTGCCGTGTTTCACCCGACGAGCTCCTTGACCTATGAGGAGAACGGGGCGTTGACGCCACTGCCACGAGATCAATGGCTCGAGGCCGTTCGCGCCCGGCCTTCGCCGCAATCGCGCGGCCTGGCGCGGCACGACCAGGTCTTGCAGATCGATCAGGCCTCGCCGACGATGGCCTTCGTCAAGCTCAAGTGCGCGATCCCGCCGCGCTTCTTCACCGACTACCTCTGCTTTCTGAAGGTCGAGAACAAGTGGCAAGTGGCCCAGAAGGTGTTTGCCACCGAGAGGCGAGACTCGGGCAGCTGAGCTTTCAGAAATCCTGCGCTGGAGCTGTACTGCTCGTGATCCTGCAAGCCGCCGATCGCGTCCGCCAGGCGGCCACTGCCGAAGGCCGACTCCAGGCGCTCGATCCGCTGCTTCGGCTGCCTCGCCATCGGCACGGAGAGGCGTACGCCGCGCTCGTGCTTTCGGGCGGCTACGTCGAAGCAGGAGACGCCGGAAGGCGCCGCCTGGTGGCGGGCGATGTCGTCCTCCATCGCGCCTTCGAGGCGCACGCCAATGCCGTCGCCGGCGCCGGTGCCCGGGTTCTCAACCTGCCGTTGACATCGGTTCGCGTCGCAACGCCGTTCGGCCGCGTGGCCGACGCCGATGCCATGGCCCGCGCCGCCGAGCACGATGCCGTCGGCGCCGGCAAGATGTTGCTGGCCCGCGCGGCGTGGACAGAATGCGATCTGGCCGACTGGCCCGACTTGCTCGCCCGCGATATTCGCTCGGGGTCGTCTGTGCCCCTCGCCGAGTGGGCCCGGCGGCACCGCCTGGCGCCGGCCACGGTGTCGCGCTCGTTCCGCTCGGTCTTCGGCGTTTCTCCGAAGCGCTACCGTCTGGAGCAACACGCGCTCGCCGCGCTGAAGTTGCTGACGCTCGGCTCGACGTCGATCGCCGATACGGCGGCTGCGGCCGGCTTCTCCGACCAGGCGCACCTGAGCCGGACGATCCTGGCGATGACCGGTCGAACGCCGCGAAGCTGGCGGCGCTGATCAAGTCCGTTCAAGACCGGGCTCGGCGGGCGGCCAAGAATCGGGCATGCCCGGACGCCGTTGCATCGCGCTGAGTGCGCGCCTTCGAACCGTCCTGCTCTTCCTGCTTGGCTCGGCAGGCGTTCTTTCGTCGGCTCATTCCGAAAGCGTCGCCGAGGTCCTGGCCGCGGCGCGCAGCGCGAGCGGCGGCGCTGCCTGGGCTCGCGGCGCGCTCGTTCGTGGCGTCGGCAAGGAGACCTCCGCCGGACTGCACCGCCGCTGGCAGCTTACCGAGGACACCACGAGCGGCAGGTTCGCGCAGATCGAGGACTTCGGCGTCTACAAGAGCGGCGAAGGCTTCGACGGCACCCGGCACTGGCGTCAGGACCGCTCGGGCGGCGTTCATGCGCTCGACAGTGCGGTTGCCATCCGGAGTACTCGCACCGATGCATGGATGGTGCGACGTGCCTACCTGAAGGCGGACGACGACGCCACGGTCTACGGGCCGCCGGAAGAGCGGCTCGAGGGCGGCGCGTTACTGGCTCTTGCAGGCCACGCCCGCCGGCGCCGAGCCGATACAGCTGTGGTTCGACGCCGCCACCCACCGGCTCGCCCGCATCGTCAGACAGATGCCGATCAGCGTCCTGGTCGAGCGGCTGGAAGACTATCGCGAGGTCGACGGCGCGAGCCTGCCGTTCAGGATCGTCTTCAGCGACGAAAACGGCGATTCGCCGGCTGTCGTGACCATCGACAACTACAAGATGCTGGCCGCCGACGACGACCGCATCTTCGCGCGGGCGCAGCCACCGGACGACACGCGTCTCGCCCGCCCGACCCGCATTCCCGCCGAGATCGACGGCCAGATCGTCGTCCGGGCGATGCTGAACGGCAAGGGACCGTTCGGCTTCATCGTCGACACCGGCGGGCACAACATCCTGACGCCGGAGGCCGCGAGCGATCTCGGGCTCGCGGCGGTCGGCCAGGGCAATCGGGCGGCGCCGGCGAGGGCACCTTGCCGGAGCAGGCGGTGCGCGTGGCCGACCTGCGCATCGGCGCCGCGCGGATGAAGGATCAGTACTTCTCCGTGATTCCGCTGACCCACGACACCGTTGAACGAGGCGCCCGGCCGCTCCTCGCGGGCCTGCTCGGGCTGGACATGTTCGAGCGCTTCATCGTTTGCATCGACTATCGCCACGCGGTGCTCGATCTCATCCCGAAGAGCGCCCCGGTCGCCTGTGCCGGCGAGCAGCTTCCGATTCGGTTCGAAGACGATTCGCCCGAGATCGAGGGCAGTCTCGACGGCGTCGACGGTATCGTCAACATCGATACGGGAAACGGGAGCAGCACGGTCTTGCAGGGAGTGTGGGCTGCTCGACATGGCATGGCCGATCGTCTCAAGCGCGGGGTCGAGACCGTCTCGTTCGGCAGCGGCGGTGTGTCGAGAAATTGGGTGAGCGAGGGCCACTCGCTCGGGTTCGGCGGGCAGATGCTGAAGGACACCGCCTTTCGCTATGCTGAAGATGCAAAGGGCGCATTCTTGTCGCGCACCGAGGCAGCCAATGCGGGCTACGACGTGCTGGCACACTACACGGTCACCTTCGACTACGAGCGCAGCCGCATGTGCCTCGCGCCATCGCCGGGCTTCCGGCCGCCGCCCATGAATCGATCGGGCCTGGGCCTGTCGAAGCGCGAGCGCGCATCGTTCACGGTCGTTCAGGCGCGCGCCGGCTCGCCGGGCGCGCTCGCCGGCATTCGTGAAGGCGACAAGGTCATGGCCATCGACGGTCGCGCGGCATCGACACTGCGCGGGCGCGATGCCTTCAACGCGGTGCGCAGGCCACCGGGCACGCGCGTTCGCGTGTCGCTTCGCCGCGGCGAGAAAACACGGGTCGTGACGTTTGCGCTGGAGCAGTTGCAGTGAGCGGCGCGGCGATCGACACGCGACCCCTTTCCGGCGAAAGAGAATCGACAGTCGAGCGCCTGGTGCGGAACGATCTGTGGAAAGACCGCTCGCCCGAGCGCTTCTACGACGCGATGGAGTGGCTCTACGGCTGGACCGCCGACAACTGCCTCGCCGACTGATATTCAAGGAGAACTTAGATGAGCGAACTCGGACGCATGGAAGACCTGCCGACGGACTACGTCGCCGAACTAAGGGCGCAGAACCTGGTTCCGCTGTGGCCGAACCTTCGCGCCGTGCTGCCAGCGGACAAGCCGCGCCCGCAGACGCGCGCCACGCACTGGTCTTACGAAGCCCTGCGGCCCTTGCTGATGAAAGCGGGCGAATTGACGCCCATCGAAAAGGCGGAGCGCCGGGTGCTTGTGCTGGCCAATCCGGGACATGGCCTCGAGAAGATGCAGGCCAGCGCCGCGATGTACCTGGGCATGCAGTTGCTGCTGCCCGGCGAGTGGGCGCCATCGCACCGGCACACGCCGAACGCCGTGCGCATGGTCGTCGAGGGCGAAGGCGCCTGGTCGACGGTCGATGGCGAGAAATGTGCGATGAGGCGTGGTGACCTGATCCTGACGCCCACGGGTCTCTGGCATGAGCACGGTCACGACGGAACCGAGCCAGTGGTGTGGCTCGACGTGCTCGACCTGCCGCTCGTCTACTACATGGAAGCCAGCTATCACGTCGATGGAGGTCGCCAGGCCGTCCGACCCGGCCACGGTGAACGCGCCTATGGTCACGGCGGTGTCGTGCCGACGGCCGTGTTCGAGCGCTCGAACAAGGCCTACCCGATGCTGCGCTACCCCTGGGCCGATGCGCGTTCGGCCCTGCGCTCTCTCGCGGCCGATCAGCCTGCGCTGGACGCGGTGCAGGTCACCTATACCAACCCCGAAACCGGCGGCCACGCCGAGAACATCCTGGGCTTCTACGCACTGATGCTGCGGCCGGGCCAGACCTTGAAGCTGCCGGTGCGCTCGCCGGCGGCGGTGTTCCACTTGATCGAAGGCGACGCCCAGATTCGTATCGAAGATCAGGTGTTCACGCTGGCCGAAGCCGACACCTGCTGCGCCCCGGGCTACAGC
>JAYSLR010000066.1:0-5215 GCA_043725365.1 Rhizobacter sp.
TCCATCAGCAGCACGCCCGCGGCGCTGATGCCGGCGGCCGTCGCGACGAACATGAACAGCCCGCCGAGCAAGGCCATGAAGACGCCCAGGTGCGCGGCCAGCAGCGAGAACAGGCCGGCGCCGAGCACGCCGACCACCATGCAGCCGAGCATCGCGACCAGTGCGCGCCGGTTGCGCAGCCCGTCGATGGAGCGGAACATGCTCGTGAATGCGGCCGGTGACAGGCCGATGATCGTGCCGGGTTCAGCGGGGTTCATCGACATCCTCCTCGATTCGGGCAATTCTTCGACATCGGCACGGCTCCCACGAGTTGATCCGCATTCTCGCTGCGAAGCGCGCCCGACCGCGGCCCGGTGGCGAAGCGCGTGTCAGCCGCGCGGCAACAGGCCGTGGCGCTCGCAGTTTGCGTCACCGCAGCGCTCGCACTGCCAGTGCCAGCGGATGATGGCGTCGCTGTCGCCGGGCGGGCGCGGCGCGCGTGCCCGCTCCACGCTGGCGAGCGCCGCGCCGAGCCGCGCCGCACCGCTGCCGAACACGACGCCGTAGGGCGTGCCGGCGCGCGCGAGCGCCGCGCGCAGCCGGGCATCGACCGGCTCGCGCACGTGCGGCCCGTCGCGCTGCAGCCCGTCGGCCTGCCAGGGCAGGTCGAGCGCGGTCACCAGCGTCAGGTCGAAGGCGCGCTGTGCGGCTTCGGCACCCGGGTACAGGCTGGTGTCGCCGAACACATGGTCACTGTAGACCGCGATCATCAGCGCGCTGGTGTCGGCGATCACCAGCGCGTGGGACCGCGCGGCGGCGTCGATGCGGCGCGTCTGCTCGGCCGCGATGCCCGCCTGCTCGTCGCGGCGCGGCGTGCGCCGGTACTCGTCGCAGAACTCGCGCAGGTACTCGGGCACGACGACCGCGCTGCGCACCTGCGCAGCGAGGGTGGCGTGCAGGGCATGTGCCAACGTGGTCTTGCCGGTGCTCTCGGCGCCCAGCAGCGCGATCACGAAGCCGCGGTCGGTCGCCATCGCTTCAGGCGGCGGCCGGCGCCAGCAGCCGGCGCCAGGCGCGCCAGCCGATCAACGACATCGCGATGAACAGGCTGTACAGCACGGTCGTCAGCCACAGCCCCTTGTACGCGAACAGGCCGACGCTGACGACGTTGACGACGATCCACGCGAGCCAGTTCTCGACATACTTGCGGCCCAGCAGCCACTGGCCGATCACGCTCGCGGCGGTCGGGAATGCATCCCACCACGGCACGTCGGTGTTCGTGAAGGTCTTCAGGAACAGCCCGGTCGCGGGCCACGCCAGCGCCAGTGCCACGAACAGCCCGGTGCGGCCGCGCCGACCCAGCACGCGCACCTGCAGCGCGTGGCCGTCGGCCTGCGTGCCGCGCAGCCATTGCCACCAGCCCCACAGCGCGACGACCGCGAAGAAGACCTGCAGGCTCGCGTCGCCGTACAGGCGGCTGTTCCAGAACAGCGCGAAGTACAGCAGCGAGCTGACGATTGCCAGCGGCCACGCGATCGGGTTGACGCGCATGTTCAGCACCACCATCACGAGCGCGAGCACGAACGCGACGATCTCCAGACCGCTCACCGGCGTGGACCACAGCGTGAAGGCCGGCGCGAAGAAGGGCTGGATGGCCCGCAGGAACGACTCCACCGAAGGCGCTCAGCGAACGGCGTGCACCGGCGTCAACGCTTCGGCGTCGACAGCTGCACCAGGATCTCGTCGGGCTTGATCATGCCGAGCTCGAAGCGCGCCTTCTCCTCGACCATCTCGAGGCCTTCCTTCAGGTCGCTGACCTCGGCGACGAGCTGCGCGTTGCGCTCCCGGTCGGCCTGGTTCGCGGCCTGCTGCTCGGCGAGCTTGCTCTGCAGCTCCATCATGCGCGGCACGCCGCCCTTGCCGAACCAGAGTTCGGCATGGACCAGCGCCAGCAGCACGACGAGCGCGAGCGAGACGTAGCGCACTGACCTAGCGCCCCTCAGCCGCCGCCGGGCCGCCGCGGGCCACGAAGGGGCCCCGCGTGGCCCCTGCGGCTGAGCGCCCCCTCGGGGGGCAGGAACGAAGTGACGTGGGGGTCGTCATCTTCAGCGCAGGCTGTAGAACGCCGCGCGGCCGGGATAGGTGGCGACGTCGCCGAGGTCTTCCTCGATGCGCAGCAGCTGGTTGTACTTGGCGATGCGGTCGCTGCGGCTCATCGAGCCGGTCTTGATCTGGCCGGCGTTGGTGCCCACGGCGATGTCGGCGATCGTCGAGTCCTCGGTCTCGCCCGAGCGGTGGCTGATCACCGCGGTCCAGCCGGCGCGCTTGGCCATCTCGATCGCGGCGAAGGTTTCGGTCAGCGTGCCGATCTGGTTGATCTTGATCAGGATCGAGTTCGCGACGCGTTTCTCGATGCCTTCCTTCAGGATCTTCGTGTTGGTGACGAACAGGTCGTCGCCGACCAGCTGCACCTTGGAGCCCAGGCGGTCGTTCAGGTGCTTCCAGCCGTCCCAGTCGCCCTCGTGCATGCCGTCTTCGATGCTGATGATCGGGTACTTGTCGACCCAGGTCGCGAGGATGTCGGTCCACTCGGGTGCCGACAGCACCAGGCCTTCGCCCTCGAGGTGGTACTTGCCGTCCTTGTAGAACTCGCTCGCCGCGCAATCGAGGCCGATCGCGATCTGCGAGCCGGCGGTGTAGCCGGCCTTGTCGATCGCCTCGAGGATCATCTGGATCGCCGCCTCGTGGCTGGCGACGCTGGGTGCGAAGCCGCCCTCGTCGCCGACCGCGGTGCTGATGCCCTTGTCGCCGAGGATCTTCTTCAGCGCATGGAACACCTCGGCCCCGTAGCGCACCGCCTCGCGGAAGCTCGGTGCGCCGACCGGGATGATCATGAACTCCTGCAGGTCGAGGTTGTTGTTCGCGTGCGCGCCGCCGTTGATGACGTTCATCATCGGCACCGGCATCTGCATGCCGCCGGCGCCGCCGAAGTAGCGGTACAGCGGCAGGCCGCTCTCCTCGGCCGCGGCACGCGCGACCGCCATGCTGACCGCGAGTGTCGCGTTCGCGCCGAGGCGGCGCTTGTTCTCGGTGCCGTCGAGGTCGATCAGCGTGCGGTCGAGAAAGGCCTGCTCGCTCGCGTCCAGACCGAGCACCGCCTCGCTGATCTCGGTGTTGACGTGCTCGACCGCCTTCAGCACGCCCTTGCCGAGGTAGCGCGACTGGTCGCCGTCGCGCAGCTCGATCGCCTCGCGCGAACCGGTCGATGCGCCCGAGGGCACCGCGGCGCGTCCCATCGTGCCGCTTTCCAGCAGGACGTCGCATTCGACGGTGGGGTTGCCGCGGCTGTCGAGGATTTCTCTACCGACGATGTCGACGATGGCGCTCATTCAATGGTTCTCCAGGGGATTTCGATTTCTTGGGTGGCGCTGCGTTCAGCAGGAAAAGTCGTTCTCGAGCAGCGGCTGCGCCTTGACCACGCGGTCGAGCGCGACGAGCTGCTCGAGCAGCGCGCGCATGTGCCGCAGCGGCACCGCATTGGGCCCGTCGCTCAGCGCGTGGGCCGGGTCGGGGTGCGTCTCCATGAACACGCCGGCCACGCCGACCGCGATCGCGGCGCGCGCCAGCACCGGCACGAACTCGCGCTGCCCGCCCGAGCTGGTGCCCTGGCCGCCGGGCAGCTGCACCGAGTGGGTCGCGTCGAACACGACCGGGGCATTCGTCTCGCGCATGATCGCGAGGCTGCGCATGTCGGACACGAGGTTGTTGTAGCCGAAGCTCACGCCGCGCTCGCAGGCCATGAAGTTGTCTTCCGGCAGGCCCTTCTCGCGCGCCGCCGCGCGGGCCTTGTCGATGACGTTCTTCATGTCGTGGGGGCTGAGGAACTGGCCCTTCTTGATGTTCACCGGCTTGCCGCTTTGCGCGACGGCGCGGATGAAATCGGTCTGGCGGCACAGGAAGGCGGGCGTCTGCAGCACGTCGACGACGCTCGCCACCTGCGCGATCTGTGATTCGTCGTGGATATCGGTCAGCACCGGTACCTTCAGTTCACGCCTGACCTTGGCCAGGATCTCCATCCCTTTGTCGAGGCCGGGGCCGCGGAAGGTGCTGCCGGACGAGCGGTTGGCCTTGTCGAAGCTGCTCTTGAAGATGAACGGGATGCCCAGCGCGGCGGTCATTTCCTTCAGCTGACCCGCCACATCCATCTGCAGCTGCTCGGACTCGATCACGCACGGCCCGGCGATCAGGAAGAACGGTCGGTCCAGGCCGACGTCGAAGCCGCACAACCTCATGCCGCGACCTTCTCGGCCAGCGCGGCACGCTGATGATCGAGCGCCGCCTTGACGTAACTCGTGAACAGCGGGTGGCCGTCCCACGGCGTGCTCTTGAACTCGGGGTGGAACTGCACGCCGATGAACCAGGGGTGCACGGACTGCGGCAGCTCGACGATCTCGGTCAGCTTCTCGCGCTGCGTGATCGCCGAGATCACGAGGCCGGCGTCGCGCAGCCGGTCGAGGTAGTGCTCGTTGGCCTCGTAGCGGTGGCGGTGCCGCTCGGTGACGACCTTGCCGTAGATCTGGTGCGCGAGCGTACCCGGCGCGACATCGGAGCTCTGCGCGCCCAGGCGCATCGTGCCGCCGAGGTCGGAGTTCGCGTCGCGCTTCTGGATCGTGCCGTCGCGGTCCTGCCACTCGTCGATCAGCGCGATCACCGGGTGCGGGGTGGCCGGCTCGAACTCGGTGCTGTTCGCGCCCTCCAGGCCGGCGAGGTGGCGCGCGATCTCGATCGTCGCGACCTGCATGCCCAGGCAGATGCCGAGGTACGGGATCTTGTGCTCGCGCGCGTACCGCGCCGTCAGGATCTTGCCCTCGACGCCGCGCTTGCCGAAGCCGCCCGGCACGAGGATCGCGTCGAACTGCGCGAGCTGGCCGATGTTGTCATCGGTCAGCGTCTCGGAGTCGACGTACTCGATCTTGACGCGCGCATGGTTGTGAATGCCGGCGTGGCGCAGCGCCTCGTTGAGCGACTTGTACGAGTCGGACAGGTCGGTGTACTTGCCGCACATCGCGATTCTGACCTCGGCCTGCGGGTGCGCGAGCTCGTACACCAGCCGGTCCCAGCGCCGCAGGTCGGCGGCCTTGGTCAGCAGCTGCAGCTTCATGCAGATCAGCTCGTCCAGGCGCTGCTCGTGCAGCATGCGCGGCACCTTGTAGATCGTGTCGACGTCCCACATCGA
>JAYSLR010000067.1:0-2818 GCA_043725365.1 Rhizobacter sp.
CGCGAGCGCCAGCGCGGCGGCCGCGAGCAGGCGGTTCAGGGTCGAGCGTCGGGGATGGTTCATCGTCATGTCTCCAGTCTTCGGTCTACAGGTCAAATGCCCTGCCCGCGTCGGCGCGAGGGTCTCAGGCAAACAGTGAAAGCGCGTAAGCCATGCCCGCCGCGGCGGCAAAGCCCAGCGAGCCGGCGATCCAATTCTTGCGCAGGCCCGAGGCGCGGCCGAATTCGATCATCAGCAGGCGCATGCCGCCGGTCATGTGCAGCGCGAGCAGCACCACCAGGCCCCACTCCGCGAACTTGAACAGCGGGCGGTCGGTGACGTGCAGAAAGCGATCGAGCGCCGCCGCGCCCTGCAGCGCCTGGCCCAGCGCCCAGAAGTGCAGCGGCAGGAACAGCGACAGCGCGAGCCCCGACAGCCGATGCATCAGGAAGGCCCAGTAGGCCGGGTGCGACCGGGCGCGGTGGTCGTTACGGCGCATCATGCGACGACCGCCCAGACGGCGCGCAAGCCCATCGCCAGCAGCAGCAGCGCGAACGCGCGCGCCAGCCACACCGCGGCATCTTCCTGCAGGCCCCACCATTCGCGGGCGATGTTCGCGAGACCGACCGGAACGTGCACCGCACACGCCACCACGAACACCGCATAGAACGCGCCGAACGCCCAGTTGCCCCGGGTGCGCCCGAGGATACCGGCCGCGCTGAGCCCACCCCGCACCGCGTAGATCAGCACGACAAGATGCACGAGAACGCACACGGCCAGCACCATGGCGCTGATGCGCTGCCAGTACCAGCGCTTGGCCTGCGCGATCGCCGATGCGTTCGCGCCGCTCACAGCTCGCCTCGAACAGCCGCCTTGGCCACGACGCGCTTCAGCCCGGCGATCGCCAGCGTCGGCGCGAGCTGCTTCGGGCAGCGCTCGGTGCACGAGCCCTGCGTGTGGCAGGCGTGGCAACCGGCGTCGCCGGCGACCGCGCGCAGGCGTTCGGCCTGCTGCACGTCGCGCACGTCGTTGACGAGCGTCCAGGCCCGGTTCAGCGCGGCCGGTCCGAGGTAATCGGGGCGCCAGCTCACCACGTCGCAGGAGGCGTAGCAGACCCCGCAGCCGATGCATTCGATACCGGCGTTTGCCGCCGCACGCTGCGGCGAGGCCGGGGCGACGCGCGCGAAGTCGTCGTGACGCGTTGCCGTGCCCTTGAACTGGCCCTTGGCGCGCGCCCACTTGTCGAAGAAGCCGCTCATGTCGGTCGCGAGGTCCTTGATGACCGGCAGGTTCGACAGCGGCGCGATCTCGAGTTCTCCCGCGGCGCCCGCGACCTTCGCAACGTGCGTGCGGCAGGTCCAGCAGGCCTTGCCGTTGACCGTCATCGCGCATGAGCCGCACATGCCGACGCGGCAGGCGAAGCGGTAGCTCAGCGACGGTTCGAGGAAACGCTGGATGTGGGTCACGACATCGAGCACGGTCTGGCTGCCCTGACGCGGCACCTCGTAGCGACTGAATGCGCCCTGCTGCGTCCCTCGCCAGACCTTCACCGTGAGCGTCGTCGTCATGCGCTGCCTTGTCCTGAACTTCAACCGGCGATGATCGCGATCCTTCTATGAAAGGAAAAGCGAATATTTCTTCCATCGAGCGCAAGGAATTGTTTACAGTCACAGCCGTGTCGTCGATCCGGACCCTGAAGAGCTTTCTTGCCGTGGTGCGCCTCGGCAGTTTCTCCGCGGCCGGCAAGGAGATCGGCCTGACCGCCGCGGCGGTCGGCCAGCAGATCCGGGCACTCGAAGGCGAATTGCACCAGA
The DNA here is from genome assembly GCA_043725365.1 of Rhizobacter sp. Classification (GTDB taxonomy): domain Bacteria; phylum Pseudomonadota; class Gammaproteobacteria; order Burkholderiales; family Burkholderiaceae_C; genus LMDS01. Next base: position 1,794 of record JAYSLR010000067.1, read on the forward strand.
CGCTGTTCGATCGCAGCGGTCGCGCGATCGTGCTCAACACCGCCGGTCGCGCGATGGTCGCGCCGGTGAAGGATCTGGTGGCCCGCTACGAAGCGCTGGCCGCCGGCCAGCGCGGCGAGCAGCTCGCCGGCACGGTCGTGATGGGCGCGCTGGTGTCGGCACTGATGGGCGCGTTCGCCGACAGCCTGTGGGCCCTGACGCGCCGCCACCCCGATCTCGATGTGACGCTGTTCGCCGGGCAGTCGGCCGATTTCGCGCTCAAGGTCGACCGCGGCGAGCTCGATGCCGCGGTGGTCACGCAACCGCCGACACGGCTGCCGTCGAACCTGGTCTGGACCGCGCTCTACACCGAGCCGATGGTGTTGATCGTGCCGCGCCGTCCGCATTTCGCGTTGCCCGACGCCGGCGCCGAGATCCTCGCGCAGTGCCCGTTCATGCGCTTCGATCGCCAGACCTGGACCGGCCACCTCGTCGACGCGGCGCTCGCGCAGGCAGGCGCGACGGTGCGCGGCGGCATGGAGCTGAACTCGGTCGAGGCGATCGTCGCGCTGGTGCGCCAGGGCTTCGGCGTCTCGATCGTGCCGCAGCTCGCGAACCTGCAGTGGAACCGAGACCGGGCGCTGCGCATCGTGCCGTTGCCGGGCGTCGACGTGCAACGTTCGGTCGGGCTGCTCGAGCGCCGCCAGCACAGCCGCGAGCGTGTCACCGAGGCGATCAAGGACTACTTCGCCGCCCGGGCGCTCCGCCAGGCGTCGACCCGAACGGCAAGCGCCGCCTCTCGCCGGCGGATTGCGGGCACCCACGTGTCGGGCTATAATCGATAGTCTTTGCTGGCAAAACCACGCGTTGCGATTGGCAAGGTGCTTCAGAGCCGGAACTCCGGACCCTCCGGCTCAGCAAGCGCCTTCCGACACCGAGCGCACCTCATTTCAGGATCAACCTTTTACATGACTACGATTCGCGTCAAAGAAAACGAGCCATTCGACGTGGCACTGCGCCGCTTCAAGCGCACCATCGAGAAGCTC
>JAYSLR010000068.1:0-2657 GCA_043725365.1 Rhizobacter sp.
CTTCATGTGGGTCACCGTGCTGCTGGGCGCGACCTTCCTCGGCTTCCAGATCTTCGAATACCACCACGCGTACACCGAACTGAACCTGAAGCTGTCGTCGGGCGCCTATGGCTCCACCTTCTTCATGCTGACCGGCTTCCACGGCTTCCACGTGTTCGTCGGCATGCTGATGCTGCTGTTCATCACGATCCGCCTGATGAAGGGCCACTTCACGCCGCAGCGTCACTTCGGTTTCGAAGGCGCTGCCTGGTACTGGCACTTCGTCGACGTGGTCTGGCTCGGTCTGTACGTGGTCGTCTATTGGTTGTAGCGAACCCCTCGGCCGGCGGATACGCCGGCCCGGCGCTCGGCCCGCAGCGCCGCCTCACGCAGCAAACGCCGCTGAACGCGGCGTTTGTTTTTGGATCGATCACTTGCCGAGCGGGATGCCCGTCGGCTGGATCCAGCCGACCCAGTAGCTGAACAGGATGAATGCAAACAACAGCACCGACAGCGCGACGCGCAGCGCCAGCGCGCGCATCATGTTGCCGGTCTTGGGGCGGCCGTCGCGACCGTCGCGCATCATGAACACGCCGGCCAGCCCCAGTGCCCCGAGGATGCCGACGAACGCGATGCCGATGACGTACTTCATGCGCGCCGATTATCCGCCGCCGGGCCCGCGATGGCGCTGAGCGCGAAGGGCCGCGCCGCGGTGATCCTCGTCGCGACGCTCGTCGGGGTCGCCGTCACCGCCAACCTGGGTGCCTGGCAACTGCGGCGTGCGGCGCAGAAGATCGCGCTGCAGCAGGCGCTCGAGTCACGCGGGACGCTGAGCGTTCTGGGCGCGGCCGAACTCGCGCGCAGCGAGGCGCAGGCCGAAGCGCAGCACTACCGGCGAGTGCAACTGCGCGGCCGCTGGGTCGCGGCGCGCAGCGTGTTCCTCGACAACCGGCAGATGGACGGCCGCGTGGGCTTCTACCTGGTGACGCCGTTGCAGCTCGACAGCCGGCCCGAGGCGGTGCTGGTGCAGCGCGGCTGGGTGCCGCGCGATCAGCGCGACCGCACGCTGCTGCCGACGGTGCCCACGCCCGCCGGCAGTGTCGAGGTCGACGGGCTGATCGCCCCGCCGCCGGCCCGGCTGTACGAGTTCGCGCCGTCGACGGGCGGCGTGATCCGGCAGAATCTCGACCTCGGCGAGTTCGGGCTCGAAACCGGGCTGGCGCTGGCGCCGCTCTCGGTGCTCGAGTCGGCAGAGCGAGCCGATTCCACGGGCAGCGCAGTCGACGGACTGCTGCGCCGATGGCCGCGACCCGCGGTCGATGTTCAAAAGCACTACGGCTATGCGTTCCAGTGGTTCGCGATGGCTGCGTTGATGGCAGGTCTGTATGTCTGGTTCCAACTCGTCCGCCCCCGGCGCCAACGCGATGTCCGAGCGTGATTCCCCGCTGAGCTTCACGGTGCATTCGCTGCCGCCGCCGGCACTCGCCGACGATGGCGCGCGCCGCACCCGGAACGGCCGCCTGAAGATGCTGCTGGTGCTCGCCATCTGCGCGGCGCCGGTGATCGCGTCGTACCTCGCCTATTTCGTGATCCGCCCCGAGGGCCGCACCAACTACGGCGAGCTGATCCAGCCGCAGCGGCCGATCCCGGCCGATCTGCCGCTGACCGACCTGCAGGGCGGGGCAGTGCAGCCCGACTCGCTGAAAGGCCAATGGCTGCTGGTCGTCGTCGCGGCCGCCGCCTGCGACACCACGTGCGAGAAGCACCTGTGGCTGCAGCGCCAGCTGCGCGAAGCGCTGGGCCGCGACAAGGACCGCGTCGACAAGGTCTGGCTGATCGACGACGCCGGCACGCCGACGCCGCAACTCCTGCAGGGCATCACGACCAACACCGAGGCGACCGTGCTGCGCGTGCCGGCGGCCGCGCTCGCCGCGTGGCTGCAGCCGGCCCCCGGGCAGGCCCTCGAAGACCACCTCTACATCGTCGACCCGCTGGGCCACTGGATGATGCGCACGCCGCCGAACCCCGAGCCCGCGAAACTCAAGCGCGACGTCGAGAAGCTGCTGCGCGCGTCGGCGGGCTGGGACCATCCGGGCCGCTGAGCGCGATGAGTTCGCCCGCTCCCTACGACCTGACGCCGCTGCTCGCCATCCTGGCGGTCGGGGCGCTGCTGGCGCTGCTGCCGTTCGCGTGGGTCTGGCGGCGCGATCGCGGCCAGGGCACGGCCGCGCGGCTGCAGGCGCTGACGGTGCTGACGCTCTTCCTGACCTTCGACCTGGTGCTGTTCGGTGCCTTCACGCGGCTCACCGATTCCGGCCTCGGCTGCCCCGACTGGCCCGGCTGCTACGCCAGCGCGAGCCCGCTCGGCGCGGGCGCCGAGATTCTCGCCGCACAGACCGCGCTGCCCAGCGGGCCGGTGACGCACGCCAAGGCCTGGATCGAGATGATCCACCGCTACCTCGCCACCAGCGTCGGCGCATTGATCACGCTGCTGGCGTTGCTGAGCTGGCTCGGCGCGCGCCGGCGCAGCCTGCCGATCTCGCCCTGGTGGGCGAGCGCGACGCTGCTCTGGGTCTGTGAGGGCGCGTTCGGTGCCCTGACGGTGACGATGAAGCTGTACCCGGCGGTCGTCACCGCGCACCTGCTGGGCGGGCTCGTGCTGCTGGCACTGCTGGCGG
>JAYSLR010000069.1:0-2694 GCA_043725365.1 Rhizobacter sp.
CTTCACGGCGGCCGGTTTCGAAGATGTGTCCGAGCCGCGCGCGTTGCGCCTTGACGAGCTGCCGCGGGTCGTCGCCGACTACCGCCACGCCGCGCGCTGTGCGATGCAGGCCGGCTTCGACGGCGTTGAAGTGCACGGCGCGAACGGCTACCTGCTGGAGCAGTTCCTGCGCGACAGCATCAACGACCGCAGCGACGCCTACGGCGGCTCGAAGGAGAACCGTGCGCGGCTGCTGATCGAGGTCATGACCGCGATCACCGCCGAGATCGGCGCCGGCCGCACCGGGTTGCGCCTGTCGCCGGTGACGCCGGCCAACGACGCGAAGCAGGACAGCGACGCGCAGGGCCTGTTCAACCACGTCGTCGAGCGGCTCGCGCCGTTGAAGCTCGCATTCATCCACGTCGTCGAGGGCGCGACCGGTGGGCCGCGCGATGTCGCGCCGTTCGACTACGCGGCGCTGCGCAGCCGCTTCAAGGACGGCCATCCGAACGGCGCGTGGATGGTCAACAACGGCTACACGCGGGCGATGGCGATCGACGCCGTGGCCAGCGGCGCGGCCGATCTGGTCGCGTTCGGCAAGCCCTTCATCAGCAACCCGGACCTGGTGCGCCGCCTGCGCGACGACGCGCCGCTGGCCGCGCTGAACAAGGACACGCTGTACGGCGGCGGCGCCGCAGGCTACACCGACTACCCGCCCCTGGAGCTGGCGCCGGCCTGACGTCGCCGGCCTCGCGGCGGCAACCCCGCGAGGCGGCCCGCAGGCCGGTGTCAGGGTCGGCCGCGTCCGACCCGGGCGCGGAACAGCTCGGCGATACCGACCTCGCGCGGCCCTGCGACCACCTCGAACGGCTCGCCCGAACGCAGCGTGCCGGGCCTGCGCACCGCGAGGTAGAAGCCGCACCAGCCGTTCGCCACCATCAGCTTCGAGGCCTGCTCGAAGCCCATCGCGGCGTTGAACTTGAAGCACGGGAAGCGCGGCTCGCTGACGGCGAGGTCGCAGTCGGCAAAGCGCAGCACGTCGCCGATCCAGACCTGGCCTTCGAGCAGGCCGGCCAGCGTCAGGTTCTCGCCCATCGCGCCAGGCGCCAGCGGCGCGCCCCACGCGGCGGCGCGCGCCTGGGCCCGCACGGTCTGCCAGAACGGGTAGTGCTCGCCCGGATAGGCATAGACGGCCTTGGACGGGCCACCGTGCACCGACAGGTCGGCCTGTTCGTCGCCAGCCAGGCCGAGCGCGCCGACCGCCACCGGCCCGGCGACACCGCGCTTGCCGATCCCGCTCATCAGCTCGCGACCGGCGATCGTCATCGGCTGCGCCCGCGCGAGGTTCAGGCTGACCAGCGTACCGGGCATGTGCGGCGCAGCTCAGGCGGCGCGATAGCCGCGCTGTGCGGCGACGATGCGCCGCCCTTTCGGCCCGGTGATCCAGGCGACGAAGAGCTTGCCGGCCGGGTGCGTGGAACGAAACGCGCGCATCACGTGCACCGGCTCGGCCAGCAGCGGATCGGCGTCGACCAGCACCGCCTGCGGCGCGCCGCCCTCGACGGCCCAGGCCGCGCGCTCGACCAGCGCATACGCGCCGCGCTCGCGGACCTGCGCGATGAAACCGCGCTTCGGGTCGGCGGCCAGGTACCACGGCGGCGCGGGCGCGAGCTTCGCCTGGCGCCACAGTTCCTGCTCGAGCACGTGGGCACCGGAACCGTCCGCCGCACTCAGGAAGCCGACCGCCGCGGGCATCGCCAGCGCGGCGCTGCGCAGCTGAAACAGCGCCTCGGCCGCGCTGTGCATGCCCGCGATCGCGGCCGGGTCCTTGTCATGGCCGCGCGGTGCCGGCCCGACGATCGCGAATTCGCCGCTGGCGACGGCATGCCGGTCGTACGCCAGGCCCAGTTCCACGAGCCGGGCCTCGGCCGCGGGCGCGTTGCACAGCGCCGCATCGCACTCGCCGCGTTGCAGCGCCTCCAGCAGCGGCAGCGCCGGCGTCGGCACCGGCAGGACCGCCAGGCCGGTGTCGCGGCCGAAACCCTGCACCAACGCCTTCGCGAGGCCCGAGTCGAACAGGGCGAGGTCGACGCCCAGCCGCAGCGGGTCATCCAGCGAGCGGCTGGGCTGCGCGAACGCGGGCGCGGCGATGGCGCTCGCCAACGACACGGACAGCAGGCGGCGGCGCGACATCATGGCGCCGATTATTGCCCTGCGCCTCCGGCGCCTCGCGCGCGCGCCCACCTGCACGGCGCCCGCGACACGGTACTGGTTCACTTTGAGCCGGGCTAAGTAACTCATCGGCGGCCCAAGAATTGCTCTGCTACGCTAACGGCATGGCCACAAAGAAGGACTTCACCCAGGTCGCGCATTCGGTGTTTCTGCAAGCGACCGGCGCCGCCCCGAAGAAGGCCGAGCCGACCGCGAAACAACTAGCGGGACGCAAGGGCGGCTTGGTTGGCGGGAAGAAGCGCATGGACGCCATGACCGACGAAGAGAAGGCAAAGCTGTCCGCTCTTGGCGTAGCAGCAAGAAAAACGCCGGCATCCTCCCGGGCCGGCGCTGTTCATAAGGTTGCGAAGGGCAGCTCCTAGAGCTGCATCAGTGGGTCAGTGGAACAATTCCATCTGACCCGGGTAGCTGCGGCAATGCTCGCAAACGTCTTCCCAGCGGTTAAACCGGAAACGAACGTAGTTGCGGACGTGCACAGCCTTC
>JAYSLR010000070.1:0-4023 GCA_043725365.1 Rhizobacter sp.
CGGCGGCTGATTCCCTTCGGGCGTGAACAGGCCGCCCACATCGACCGGATCGAAGTGGTACTTGCGGCCGCAGAAATCGCAGCCGATCTCGACCCGGCCCTGCTCTTCGATGATGCCGTCGACCTCTGGCCGGCCCAGGCCCATCAGCATGTTGCCGACCCGGGCTCGCGAGCATGAACACTCGAAGCGCGGGCCCGCCTCGCCGCGCTGCGGGCCGAAGTGGCGCAGCGGCTCTTCCCAGAACAGGCGGCGCAGGATCGTCGGCGCATCGAGCGTCAGCAGCTCTTCGCGCGTCAGCGTGCCGGCCAGCAGGGCGATGCGGTTGTAGGCCTCGTCCAGGCCGATCAGGTCTTCGTTGCGCGCGCTGCCCGCGCCTTCCAGATTGCCCGCACCCTGTACCGGCAGGCGCTGGATCAGCAGGCCGGCGGCGAGCGTGTCGTCGGCCGCCAGGATCAGCCGCGTGTCGAGCTGCTCGGACTGCAGCATGTAGTGCTCCAGCACCTCGCTGAACTGCTGCAGCGGTTCGCGGCGGTCGCCATGCAGCGCCACCACGCCCTGGTACGGTTGCTGGCCGGCCCGCTTGTCTTTCGGGTCGAGCGTGATCGCGCAGCGGCCCTGGCCGTGCACGTTGAGCAGCGCCTCCAGCCGCGCGGCCTCGGGCACCTCGCCCACCACCTTCGCGGTGACGCGAAATGCCAGGTCGTGTTGCACCTCGGCCACCGCGAGCTTGACAGGCCCGTCACCGTACACCTGCAGAATCAACGCGCCGTCGAACTGCAGGTTGCCCTGCATCAGCACCCCCGCCGCGGCCATTTCGCCGAGCAGCGAGCGCACCGGCGCCGGGTAGGCGTCGCCCGACTGGCTGCGGCGCGCGAGCACCTCCTGCCAGCCGTCGGTCAGGCGCACCAGCATGCCGCGCACCGGCAGGCCTTCGAACAGAAACTTGTGGAGTTCGCTCACGCGTCAGCCCAACTTTTTCAACCAGACCCGGAAACGCTGTGCGTTGCGGACGTAGTGGGCCGCGGCGTGCTCGAGCCCCTCGATCTGCTCGGGCGTGAGTTGCCGCACCACCTTCGCGGGCGAGCCCAGGATCATCGAACCGTCGGGGAACTCCTTGCCCTCGGTAATCAGTGCACCCGCGCCGACCAGGCAGTACCGGCCGATTTTCGCGCCGTTGAGCACGACCGCCTGGATGCCGATCAGCGAGCCGTCGCCGACGCTGCAGCCGTGCAGCATCGCCTGGTGGCCCACCGACACGTGGTCGCCCAGCGTCGCCGGGAAGCCGGGGTCGGCATGGATCACGCTGCCGTCCTGCACGTTCGATCCCTTGCCGATGCGCAGCAACTCCGTGTCGCCGCGCAGGATCGCCCCGAACCACACGCTCGCTCCGTCGCCAAGCTCGACGTTGCCGATCACCTGCGCGCTGTCGGCGACCCAGGCGCCGCGCGCGAGCCGCGGGCGGTGAGAGTCGAGCTGGTAAAGGGCCATGTGCGCGGGTCGCGGTGATGTCGTTTCGAGCGACGGATTCTAGGTGGCGGGGGTCAGCGACGCTGGGCACCGGCACGGTCGCCTGCCCCGGCCGATCGGGGCGGATGCCGCAGTGCTTCATGAATCCCGTCACCGACTTCTATGATCCCGACCCATGACGTCCGACGTTAAATCGACCCACTCTGCCCCCGCGCGATCGGCACGCGCGGCTGCGCTACACGCCGTTTTGTTGAATGACCCGATCGAAAAGGCGGCCCGCGCACGCGCGTTGTTCGCCGAACTCGACGAGGCGACTGTCGACCCCACCGAGCGTCTGCCGGCGCCTGCCGATTTGCCCGGCCGCCCGGCACACCCTCGTCTGGTGCCGCCTAAAGACGTACCAACCCGCTCACCGTTCACGCCCGAAGGCCGCGCGGCGCTGTTGCATGCGGTGACCCACATCGAGTTCAACGCGATCAACCTCGCGCTCGATGCGGTCTGGCGATTCGACGCGATGCCGGTCGCCTACTACTGCGACTGGCTGCGCGTCGCGGCCGAAGAGGCGTTGCATTTCACGCTGTTGCGCGAGCACCTGGTCTCGCTCGGTTTCGACTACGGCGACTTCGATGCGCACGACGGCCTTTGGGCGATGACCGAACGCACTGCGCACGACGCGACCGCTCGCATGGCGCTGGTGCCGCGCACGCTGGAGGCGCGGGGGCTCGACGCCACGCCGCCGATGCAGGCCAAGCTGCGGCAGGCCGGTGACCTGCGCGCCGCCGAGATCCTCGGTGTCATCCTGCACGATGAGATCGGCCATGTCGCGATCGGCAACCGCTGGTACCGCTGGCTGTGCGCGCGCGACGGCGTTGATCCGGTCGTGCTCTACCCGAAACTCGCCGCGAAGTACGGCGCGCCGCGACTGCGACCGCCGTTCAACGCCGCCGCGCGCCTGGCGGCCGGCTTCACCGCCGAAGAGATCGCAGCGCTCTCTGAGCCTTCCACTGCCCCTTCCAATGCTGCTGCCCTCGCCCCTACAGCGGCGCCATGAAGTAGCGTTTCAAACCGGCCAGCACCATCTCGACGGCAATCGCGGTCAGCACCAGACCCATCAGCTTTTCGAGCGCCGAGACCACCGAGTCGCCCAGCAGGCGGCGGATGCGGTCGCAGAGCAGCAGCATCGTTCCCGAGACCGCCATTGCGCAGGCCAGCGCGCCGACCCACGAAAGCACCTTGTCGGGCTGCCGCGAGGCCAGAAGCAACACGGTCGCCATTGCCGACGGCCCGGCGAGCAGAGGCACAGCCAGCGGAAAGATCATCGGCTCCTTGCCTTCGGGCACGCCGTAGACGCCGCCCTCGTGGCTGAAGATCATGCGGATCGCCACCATCAGCAGGATCACGCCGCCGGCGACCTCGAGCGAGCGCTCCGACAGCCGCATCACGTGCAGGAAGCCGTTGCCCAGGAACATGAACGCGACCAGCACGCCGAACGCGATGCCGACCTCGCGCAGCGCGACCCAGGTGCGGCGCTCGGGCGCCACGTCGCGCATGATGGGGATGAACACCGGCAGACTGCCCAGCGGGTCCAGCACCAGCAGCAGCAGGATGAACGCGGAAACGAAGCTGTGGTCCATGCGCCGCGATTGTCACGCACGACTCCGCGCGCGCCGCGCCCGGGCCGCCGGCCGCCACGCTGCGAGGCGGTTCTGAATATCATCCGCTCTTCGCGGCCGCACGCAACGCATCGTTTCCACATGGTTCAGCTCGCACTGAGGCGCCCCTGCACCTTGATCGTGATGGCGATGCTGATCGTGCTGGCCACGCCGTTCGCGCTGCTGCGCATGGCGACCGACATCTTCCCCGAGATCAACATCCCGGTCATCAGCATCATCTGGAACTACACCGGCCTGTCGGCGCAGGAGATGGGCCAGCGCATCGCGGCGCAGAACGAGCGCAGCCTGACGACGACGGTCAGCGACATCGAGCACATCGAATCGCAGTCGCTGGCCGGCGTCTCGGTGATCAAGGTCTTCTTCCAGCCGAACGCCAACATCCAGACCGCGCTGGCACAGATCGTCGCGATCGGGCAGACCCAGGTGCGGCAGCTGCCACCGGGCACCTCGCCGCCGCTGATCATCAAGTACTCGGCCGCGAGCATCCCGGTGATTTAGCTCGGCCTGGCCAGCCCGACGCAGCCGGAACAGACCGTGTTCGACCTGGCGATCAACACGCTGCGCCCGCAGCTGATCACGATCCCCGGCGTCGCGATCCCGTTCCCCTAGGGCGGCAAGAACCGGCTCATCTCGGTCGACCTCGACATGGCGGCGCTGCAGGCGCGCGGCCTCGCGCCGGCCGACGTGGTCAATGCGGTCAATACGCAAAACCTGATCCTGCCGTCCGGCACCGCCAAGTTCGGCACCACCGAATACAGCGTGAAAATGAACGCCTCGCCGGACGCGATCAGCGGCTTGAACGACCTGCCGGTGCGTACCGGCGGCGGCGCGACCACACTGTTGCGCGATGTCGCCCAGGTGCGCGACGGATTTTCGCCGCAGA
>JAYSLR010000071.1:0-4727 GCA_043725365.1 Rhizobacter sp.
CGCGTCTGCGTGCTCGCCAGGTCGCGCTCCTCGACGCGCACCGGCTCGACGGCATCGGGCGAGACACCGCGCAGCGCCAGGGTCAGCGTCGCGCGCTCGCGGCTGAAGCCGGCGAGCAGCCGCGCAACGCGCCCGGCGCTGGCCTGCGAGCGCTGGTTCGCGCTGTCCGAGACGATCTCGACGATCGGCGCGTCGCCCCGCACCAGCGCTGCTTCGAAGTCTGGCGGCACGACCACCACCGCATCCGCCAGCTTGGCCTGGCGCAGCAGGGTCTCGTAGTCGGCCGGCGCGGCCTTGACCGTGTAGGTCTGGCGCGCGAAGAAATTCACCAGCGTCGGCGCGCGCCCGAGATCGGCGACCACGACCTCGCGCTGCTCCGCGCTCGATTCGAGCGAGGCCACGAGCGCCGAGATTGCGAGCAGCACCAGCGGCCCCATCAGCACCGACGAGACCAGCACCGTCAGCAAGGTGCGCCGGTCGCGCAGCGCATCGCGGATCTCCTTGCGGAAGATCGTCAGGATCGTCTGCAGCCGGCTCATTCCCGAGCGCCCTGTTCATCAACGAACGCGAGCTTCACGAAGGCCTCCTCGAAGTCCTGCTCGTGCGTCCGTGCGAGCAGTTCCGCCACCGTGCCCGTCGCGACCGTGCGGCCGTGCGCGACGACGACGACGCTGTCGCACAGCCGCTCGACCTCCTGCATGATGTGGGTCGAGAACACGATGCACTTCGAGCCGCCTTCGGGCGTGCGCAACCAGCGCAGGCTGTCGCGCAGCGCACGTGTCGCGAGCACGTCCAGGCCGTTTGTGGGTTCGTCGAGCACGATGTTGGCCGGGTCATGGACGAGCGCACGCGCCAGCGCCGTCTTCATCCGCTCGCCCTGGCTGAAGCCGTCGGTGCGGCGCTCAAGCAGCGCACCCATCTCGAACATGCGCGCGAGCGCCTCGGCGCGCGTGTGCGCCGCGTCGCGTTCCATGCCCTGCAGACGGCCGTAGTAGACGATGTTCTCGCGCGCCGTCAGCCGCGGGTACAGGCCGCGCGCATCCGACAGCACGCCCATGCGCGCGAGCGCGGCGCGCGGCTGCGCCGTCACGTCGATGCCGTCGACGTGCAGGCGACCGGCGTCGGGCGTGATCAGCCCGGCCAGCATGCGCAGCGTGGTCGTCTTGCCGGCACCGTTCGGGCCGAGCAGGCCGGTGATGTGCCCGTCGGGCGCATGCAGGTTCACGTCCTTCACGGCCTGGACGACGCGCGGCCGCGCGCGCTTCAGCGTCAGCCCGCCCAGACCCCTGGATCGCGTGCCCGGCGCCACGAACGCCTTGGCGAGCTGTTCGATGCGGATCATTTCGGGTCCTGCGTCGCGCTGGCGATCGGCTGGAACACGCCGGGGCGCGGGATGCCTGTCAGGCAGCTCGCATCGACGGCGGTGGCCGCCGCATCGTCGGCGGCGTCGATGAAGCGGAACAGCACGTCGCGGGCGCAGCCGATGCCGAGCACGCTGTGGCCGGCATTCGCGACGATCACATGGCGCGCCGCGGGGCCCAGCGCGCGCGCGACGCGTGCGCCGTGGCGCGGCGGTGTGGCCGGGTCGAGGCCGCCGCTGAGCAGCAGCGTCGGCGTGGCCGATCGCGGGATCGTGTAGAACGCCGCCGGCACCGCGCCGCGTGGCCAGTCGGCGCAGACGCAGCGGTAGAGCTGCGCCTGGCTGTCGCCGAAGTCGGCACCGGGCGCGTCGGTGGCGTGGTCCAGCAAGGGCCCGTCCTCGGCGCAGACGACCGAGAAGTGCATGCCCATCGCCAAATGCAAACCACGGCGCGCGCCGAGCAGCGAGCCGATCCCTGTCAACGCCTCGTAGCGCCCGGCCGCGGCCTCGCTGATCGCCGCGGGCAGCGCGGCCGCCACCGCCGGGCTGTAGAGCGCGCCGCGCACCGCGCCGAGCACCATGTCGCGGGTCAGCGTGAAGTGCTCGGGCGTGCCGCTCAGCGGCTGCGGTGCGACCACCGGCCTGGGCAGGCTGCGCAGCAGGGCGGCCCAGTCGGCGCGCAGCCGGGGGTAGGCGCGTTCGCACGCGGTCTCGCGCGCGCAGGCGGCGAGCAGCGCGTCGAGCGCCGCTTGGCCGTCGGTCGAAAAGCTGGCCGGCAGCGCCATGTCGGGCGGTGCGACCGAATCGAGCACGCTGCGCCGCACCGCGTGCGGGAACTGGCGCATGTACTCGAGCACGCCCCGGGTGCCGTAGGAAACGCCGACCAGGTCGATGCGCTGCGCGCCGAGCTGGCGCCGCACCGCGTCGAGATCGCGCATCGCGATCGGCGTCGTGAAGTCGCCGAGCGCGCCGGGCGCGCGCAGCGCCGGGCGCTGCAGCAGCCCGGCCTTGCAGCGCATCAGCAGACCGATCTGGCGCTCGGTGTCGGACTGCTCGGCCAGCGTCTCGCGCTGCGTGTCGGGGCAGTCGAGCGGCTCGCTTCGGCCGGTGCCGCGCTGGTCGACGAACACGATGTCGCGCCGGTTGTTCAGGCGGCTGAACAGTGGCATCACCTGCGGCGCGACCTCGATCGCGCTCTGGCCCGGCCCGCCGGCGATCAGGAACACCGGGTCGGGCAGCTTGCGCCGCGCCATCGCCGGCACGACGACGTAGTGCACGGCGATGGATGTGCCGTCGGGCCGCGCCGGGTCGAGCGCGCGCTGCACCACGCCGCACTTGACGCTGTTGCGCAGCCCGGCGACGCGGCAATCGGTGAGCGCCTGCGCGCCGGCGGCACCGGCGCACAGGCTCAGCGTGAGCGCGAGCAGTGCGCGCCGAGGGAAATCGGCGCCGCGCACTACTCGCCGAGCAGGCGTTTCAACTCGCCGCTGCGGACCAGCTTCTCCAGGTCCTGTGCGCCGCCGATCAGGTTGCCCTTGACGAACACCATCGGAAAGGTCGGCCAGCCGGTCCACATCTTCAGCGCATTGCGCGGCCGCCACTCGGCAAGGTAGCTGCCGTAGCCGAGATAGTGGAACGGAATCTTCGCCTCGGTCAGCAGGCGCCGCGCGCGCCGGCAGAACGGGTTGCCGGCCATGCCGACGACGAGCACGGGGTTGGACAGCGTCGCCGCCTGCACGTTGTGGACGATGTCGGCGTTCAGGTTCGCGACCTTGTCGCGGATCGCCGGATGCAGGCGGGCTTCTTCGAGGGTCTGGCGGGGCATGTCGGCCTCCTCACGGAAACCGACAGCCTATCCGATGTCGGCCCGGGGCCGTTCAGGCGGCCAGCGCGCCGCGCTGGAAGTCCGCCACCGCCTGCTGGATCTCGGCGGTCGAGTTCATCACGAACGGCCCGTACTGCGCGATCGGTTCGTTCAGCGGTGCGCCGGCGACGAGCAGCACGCGTGCGTCGCGCTCGGCCGTCAGCCGCACGCCGTCGCCCGCCGCGTCGTTGGCGAGGATCGCCATGCGCTCGCTCTCGACCCGCGCCGACGCGCCGTCGCCGATCGTCACGACGCCGCCGCCGTAGACATAGGCGAAGGCATTGTGAGCGGCCGGCAGCGCGACATCGAGGGAACGGCCCGCGGGCAGCACGATGTCGAGCACGAGCGGTTCGGTCGTCGGCCGTTGCACCGCGCCGGCCAGGCCCAGCGCCTGCCCGGCGATCACGCGCATGCGCACGCCGCCGCCCAGATCGACCACCGGTACGTCGGCCGGCGGCACGTCGCGGTACGCCGGCGCGCTCATCTTGTCTTTCGCGGCGAGATTCACCCAGAGCTGGAAGCCGGCCATGCGGCCTTCGTCCTGTTCGGGCATCTCGGAGTGGATGATGCCGCGCCCGGCGGTCATCCACTGCACGCTGCCGGGTTCGAGCAGGCCGACGTTGCCGACGCTGTCTTGGTGCCGCATGCGGCCTTCCAGCATGATCGTCACGGTCTCGAACCCGCGGTGCGGGTGGCTCGGGAAGCCGCCGATGTAATCGCTCGCGCTGTCGCTGCCGAAGGCGTCGAGCATCAGGAACGGGTCGAGGCGCCGTTGCAGCGGCTGCGTCAGCACGCGCGTCAGCTTGACGCCATCGCCGTCGGACGTGGGCTGGCCACGCACGAGCCGTTCGACCTGACGCGAGCGCTGCACGGAGAATGAAGTGTGGGTGGTGGTGTTCATGTGTCCAATGTAGTGGCGGCGGGCCGCCGCTGGAAGAGCCGCCGCCTGCATGCAGCCTTCAAAGCACTTGAATCCACCCGGAGCGGCGAACGCCGGAACGCGGTGTAATGGCGGTCCTTCGACTCACGACCCAGCCACCATGAAGCTCTACTACAGCCCGGGCGCCTGCTCGCTTGCCCCGCACATCGTGCTGAACGAATCGGGCCTGGCCTTCGAGCCGGTGCTGGCCAGCACCAAGACCCACCAGCTCGCCGACGGCACCGACTACTACACGATCAACCCCAAGGGCTATGTGCCACTGCTGGAACTGGACAACGGCGAGCGCCTGTCCGAAGGGCCGGTGATCGTGCAGTACGTCGCCGACCAGGTGCCCGCGAAGAACCTCGCGCCCGCCTACGGCACCATGGCGCGCTATCGGCTGCAGGAGTGGCTGAACTTCACCACCAGCGAGCTGCACAAGGGCATTGGCGGCATGTTCAACCCGGCCATGCCGGACGAGGGCAAGGCCGTGCTGCGCGCCCGCGCGATCGGGCGGCTGAAGTGGGTCGACGAGCAGCTCGAGGGCAAGCAGTACCTGATGGGCGACGCCTTCAGCATCGCCG
>JAYSLR010000072.1:0-9654 GCA_043725365.1 Rhizobacter sp.
GCGCAGCGAGCAGCACAGGGCACCCCCGACGCAGTCGGGGGCGCGGCTTCAGCCCTCGCCGGCCTGGCCGCTCCCGCCTTTGCCGCTCCAACCTGCGAATGCAGCCTCGAAGAGGAAACAGCGAACGACAGCAACGGGCCGCAACCGGTCGGTCGCATCCTCGGCAAGATCGGAACCTCCAATTTCATCCTAGTACGCTCGCTTCATCAGGCCCTCGGGCCGCCAGACCAGGATCACGGCCATCAGCAGGTAGACGCCGACGCCGCTGTACTCGGCGAAGAAGACCTTGCCGAAGGTGTCGACGACACCGACCAGCAGCGAGGCGATCAGCGCGCCGGTGATCGAGCCGATGCCGCCGATCACTACCACCACGAAGCAGATGATCAGCACGCTGCCGCCCATGCCCGGGTAGACCGACGACAGCGGCGCCGCGATCATGCCCGCGAGTGCGGCCAGCGCGACGCCGCCGGCGAAGACGATGCGGTACAGCAGCCGGATGTTCAGCCCCAGCCCGCGTGCCATGTCGCGGTTGCTCGCGCCGGCGCGGATCATCATGCCCAGGCGCGTGCGGTTCACGACCCAGTACAGGCCGATCGCGACGACGATGCACGCCGCCGACGCGAACACGCGGTACCACGGGTACGACATCAGCTCGCCGAGCCGGAAGCCGCCCGCCAGCCATGCCGGTGCCTGCACGCCGTGCACGTCGTTGCCGACGAGTAGGCTGCGCGCCTCCTCGAACACCAGGATCAGCGCATAGGTCATCAGCACCTGCTGCAGGTGCTCGCGCTGGTACAGGAAGCTGAAGAACGCCCATTCGAGCAGGTAGCCGAACGCGGCGGCCAACAGCACGCCGACGACCAGCTGGGTGACGAACCAGTCGCCGAAGTACGGCGCGAGCGCGAACGCGAGGTACGCGCCGATCATGTAGAAGCTGCCGTGCGCGAGATTGATCACGCCCATGATCCCGAAGATCAGCGTCAGGCCGCTGGCGACGAGGAACAGCAGCAGGCCGTACTGCACGGCGTTCAGGCACTGGACGAGGAAGGTGGCGAGGTCCACGGGGGTCAGGCGTATCGGCTCGCGCATGGCGCAGGCCGCAAAAGAGAAGGGCGGCAGAGCCGCCCGCTAGAAATCAGCGAAGCGTTCGATTCCCGAAGCTCACAACTTACAGCCGCGTGCCGGATCGGCCAGCGCCTTGACGGCGATCCCGCGGTACTCGTTGTTGTGGCCCTTGGCCTCGCGCAGGTAGATGTCCTGCACCGGGTTGCCGGCGCGCGAGATCGTGAACTTGCCGCGCGGGCTGTCGACGGTGACCTTGTGCATCGCCGCGGTCAGCGCGTCGCGCTTGGAAAGATCGCCCTTCACCGCGTTCAGCCCGGCGGCCAGGATCTGCGCCGCGTCGTAGCCCTGCACCGCGTAGACGTCGGCGTTGGCCTTGTAGGTCAGCGCGAAGCTCTTGCGGAACGCGTTGTTGCGCGGCGTGTCGAGGTTGTCGGCGTAGTGCAGCGTCGTCAGCATGCCTTGCGCGGCGGCGCCCTGCGCCTCGAGCGTGCCGTCGGTCAGGAAGCCGGGGCCGACCAGCGGGATCGTCTTGCTCAGGCCCGCGGCCGCGTAGTCCTTGACGAACTTGACCGCACCGCCGCCGGCGAAGAATGCGTAGACCACGTCGGGCTTCTGCGCCGCGATCTCGGTCAGCAGCGCCTGGAACTCGACGCCGGGGAACGGCAGCGTCAGGTCCTTGACGACCTTGCCGCCGCCCTTCTCGAACGCCTCGGCGAAGCCCTTCACCGATTCGGCGCCGGCCGCGTAGTTCCAGGTGATCGTCATCGCGCGCTTGTGGCCCTTCTCGGCCGCGACCTTGCCCATCGCGTAGGCCGGCTGCCAGTTCGAGAACGAGCTGCGCACGATGTTGGCGGCGCACATCGGCCCGGTGATCGCGTCGGCGCCGGCGTTCGGGATGATCAGCAAGGTGTTGCTGTCCTTCGCGACCTTCGCCATCGCCAGCGCGACGCCGGAGTGCACGGTGCCGACGAGCACGTCGACGTTGTCGCGCTTGATCAGCTTGTTGGCGTTCTCGGTGCCCTTCGAAGGATCGGACTCGTCGTCGACCTTGAAGTACTGGATCTCGCGCCCGCCGAGCTTGCCGCCCTGTTCCTGCACGTAGAGCTTGAAGCCGTTCTCGATCATGTTGCCGAGCGCGGCATAGGTGCCGGTGTAGGGCAGCATCAGGCCGACCTTGATCGGGCCGGTGGCCTGCGCGTGCGCGCCGAAGGCGCACAGCGCGAACGCCGCGGCGGCGAGGGGGGTCTTGAAAGAGATGAACGGCATGCGAGGCTCCCTGCTCAGGATGGTGAATGTTCGTGGATGAATCGGGCAGCTTCCGACGCCAGAAGCTCGGGCTGGTCCCGGTGAGGCGAGTGTCCGCATTTCGGGATCACCAGCAAGCGGGTTTTCGGCAATCGGGTTTGGATCGCGCGGATCTGAGCGAGCGTGCCGTACTCGTCGTCCGCGCCCTGCACCGCGAGCACCGGGCAGGCGATGGTCTCGATCTCGGCCGCCACGTTCCAGTCGCGGAATGCCGGGTCCAGCCAGGCATCGTTCCAGCCGCGGAACGCCGAATCGGGGTCGTCGTGGTGGCGCGCCAGGCGCGCGCGCAGGTCGGTGGTCTCGTAGGCCGTGCGGGCCTGCTCGATGCTGGCGATCGACACGTCCTCGACGAACAGGTGCGGCGCGACGACGATGATGCCGGCCACGTCGAACTTCGCCGCATGCAGCAGTGCGATCGAGCCGCCGTCGCTGTGGCCGAACAGCCAGGGGCGCTCGATGTGCAGTTGCCGCAGCAGTTCGGGCAGCACCTCGTGCGCCTGCGCGTGCATGAAATCGGGAGTCCAGCGTTCATCCGGCGGCTTCGGCGTCGAGCGGCCATAGCCGTAGCGCGAGTACACCAGCCCGCGCAGGCCGTGCGCGCTGCACAGGCGATCCGGGAAGTCCTTCCACATCGCGATCGAGCCCAGGCCTTCATGCAGGAACACGACGGTCGGCAGCGTCGAGCTCGCATCGCCGACCCACTGGACCTCGAGCCGCAGCGGCCTGCCGCGCCAGTCCAGCTGCGCGAACCCGATCTCGCCGGCGCTCAAGATGCGCTGGGACCGCCGCGGGCGCTGCGTTCGCGTTCGAGTTCGCGCAGGCGGAAGCGCTGGATCTTGCCGGTCGCGGTCTTCGGCAACTCGGCGATGAACTCGATCACGCGCGGGTACTTGTAGGCGGCCAGGCGCTCCTTCACGAAGGCCTTCAGCTCCGCCTCGTCGACCTCGCGACCGGGCTTCTTCACGACGCAGGCCTTGGTCTTGGTCAGGCCGTCGGCGTCCTCGATGCCGATCACCGCGCATTCGAGCACCGCCGGGTGCTGCATCAGCGTGGCCTCGACCTCGAACGGCGAGACGTAGACGCCGCTGACCTTCAGCATGTCGTCGCTGCGGCCCGCGTACACGTAGCAGCCGCGCTCGTCGATCGAGTACTTGTCGCCGGTCTTGGTCCACTCGCCCTGGAAGGTGGCGCGCGACTTGTCGCGCTGGCCCCAGTACATCAGCGCCGAACTCGGGCCGGCGACGTAGAGGTCGCCGATCTCGCCGGGTTTCGCCTCGACGCCCGCCTCGTCGACGAGCTTGAGGCGGTAGCCGGGCACGACCTGGCCGGTGCTGCCGTACTGCACCGCGCCGGGACGGTTCGACAGGAAGATGTGCAGCATCTCGGTCGAACCGAGGCCGTCGACGATCTCGCAGCCGAAGTGCTGCGTGAAGCGCTCGCCGATCTCGCGCGGCAGTGCTTCGCCGGCCGACGAGCACAGCCGAAGCTTCACGTCGCCACGGGCCGGCAGCGCCGGCGACGCGAGCATGCCGGCGTAGCCGGTCGGCGCGCCGTAGAAGACCGTGACGCCGTGCTCGACCCAGCGCTTGAACACCGCCGCCGGGGTCGGCCGTTCGGCCATCAGCACCGTGGTCGCGCCGACGCTCAGCGGAAAGGTCAGCGCATTGCCCAGCCCGTACGCGAAGAACAGCTTCGCGGCCGAGAACGCGATGTCGTCCTCGCGCAGCCCGAGCACCGGCGTGCCGTACAGCGCCGCTGTCCAGTACAGGTTCGCGTGTGTGTGCACCGTGCCTTTCGGCCGGCCGGTCGAACCGCTCGAATAGAGCCAGAAGCCGAAGTCGTCCGCGCGCGTGTCGGCCGGCGCGGCCAGCGGCGGCACGTCGAGCAGGCTGGCGAAGGAACGCGTGCCTTCGGGGGCCGCGTCGCCGCCGCTGACGACCACCGGCATCGTCGCGCCCGCCGCGGCGACCGCGCTCTGCAGCGTCGGCCAGAGGGCGCGCGATACCAGCAGCACCTGCGCGGAGCTGTGCTGCAGCATGTACGCGTAGTCGTCGGCGGTCAGCAGCGTGTTCACCGGCACCGGCACGATGCCGGCGTACAGCGCGCCGAGGAAGGCGACCGGGAAGTCGACGCTGTCGTGCATCACCATCAGCACGCGCTCTTCGCGCTTGACGCCGAGCGCGCGCAGCCCGGCGGCGCAGCGGCGCACGCGCTCGGCGAGTTCGCCGTAGCTGACGCGCTGCGCGTCGTCGATGTAGGCGAGCTTGGCGGCGCGACCGCGGTTCAGTGCCAGCAGTTGCGCCGCGGCGTTGAAGCGCTCCGGCGGCGGGTTAACCAGAGGATCGGGTGCGTTGGTGAGTGATGTAATATCTTGCATGTTCGGTGCACTATAGCGCCGAAATTCTGGCGCGAGCACCGCGCAAACCCGAAGGCTGCCCTTGGACCTCTCCGCGCCCGAACCCCCCGACGCCGACCTCAAGGACCCGTTCCTGGCGGCGCTCGGCGAGCGCACGCGAGCGCTGCGCTCGCGGCGCGGGCTGACGCGCAAGGGGCTGGCGAAGGCGGCCGACGTGTCGGAGCGCCATCTCGCGAACGTCGAGATGGGCGTCGGCAACGCGTCGGTGCAGTTCCTGCGGCAACTGGCCCAGGCGCTGAACTGCTCGCTCGCGGAGCTGGTCGGCGACGAGACCGCCAGTTCGCCCGAGTGGCTGATGATCCGCGAGCTGCTGCGCGGCCGCAGCGAGGCCGAGCTGCTGCAGGCGCGCGGCGCGCTCGCCGCGATGTTCGGCGCACCGGCCAGCCAGGCGGCGCGGCGCCAGCGCATCGCGCTGATCGGGCTGCGCGGCGCCGGCAAGAGCACGCTCGGGCGGGGCCTGGCCGAGGCGTGGGGCGTGCCGTTCATCGAGCTGAACCGCAGCATCGAGGCACTGGCCGGCTGCACGCTGCCGGAGATCCATTCGCTGTATGGCCCGGCCGCCTACCGCCGCTACGAGAAGCGGGCGATGGAGGAGGCGATCCAGCGCCACCCGCGCGCGGTGATCGCGACGCCGGGCGGCATCGTTTCCGACCCCGCGACCTTCAACCTGCTGCTCGCGCACTGCTACACCGTGTGGGTGCGCGCGACGCCCGAGGAGCACATGGGCCGCGTGCTCGCGCAGGGCGACACGCGGCCGATGGCCGGCCACGACGGCAACGGCGAGGCGATGAACGACCTGCGCCGCATCCTCGAAAGCCGCGCCGCGTTCTACTCGAAGGCCGACACGGTGTTCGACACCAGCGCGATGAGCCCGCAGGCTGCGCTGGCCAGCCTGCGCGAGCAGTTGCAGGGTCTGGTGACCGCGTCTTGACAGGTGAGCGACCTCGGGTGATCCCGGGTTGTTGATCTTTGGTATATGCAGTATATTGCATTTTTTTCGCGATCACTGCAGCACAGTGCCTGCACCCAGGAGCCACCATGAGCCACCCGTCCGCCCCCGTCGACTATCAGACCGAGCCCGCGCGCTACAAGCACTGGCGCCTGCAGTTCGAGGGTCCGGTCGCGACGCTGGTGATGGCGATCGACGAGGACGGCGGCCTGCGCGGGGGCTACAAGCTCAAGCTCAACAGCTACGACCTCGGTGTCGACATCGAGCTGAACGATGCGGTGCAGCGCATCCGCTTCGAGCACCCCGAGGTGCGCACGGTGATCGTCACCAGCGGCCGCGATCGCGTGTTCTGCTCGGGCGCGAACATCTTCATGCTCGGCAAGAGCAGCCACCCGTGGAAGGTCAACTTCTGCAAGTTCACGAACGAGACGCGCAACGGGCTCGAGGATTCCAGCCGGCACTCGGGCCTGAAGTTCCTGGCCGCGGTGAACGGTGCCTGCGCCGGCGGCGGCTACGAGCTGGCGGCGGCCTGCGACGAGATCATCCTGGTCGACGACCGCTCCTCGAGCGTCAGCCTGCCCGAGGTGCCGTTGCTCGGCGTGCTGCCCGGCACCGGCGGCCTGACGCGCCTGACGGACAAGCGCCACGTCCGCCACGACCATGCCGACATCTTCTGCACCACCAGCGAAGGCATCCGCGGCAAGAAGGCGAAGGACTGGCGCCTCGTCGACGAGGTCGTCAAGACCCAGGGCTTCGCGCAGCGCGTGCAGGAGCGGGCGCGCGAGCTGGCGGCGCTCAGCGACCGGCCGGCCGGCGCCAAGGGCGTGCCGCTGACGCCGCTGAACAAGACGGTTGCACCCGATGCGATCACCTATGTTCACGTGAACGTGGCGATCGATCGCGCCGGGCGCAGCGCGACGCTGACGGTGAAGGCGCCGAGCGGCGCGCAGCCGACCGACGTGGCCGGCATCGAAGCGGCGGGCTCGAACTGGTACCCGCTGCAGATGGCGCGCGAGCTCGACGACGCGATCCTGCACCTGCGCACCAACGAACTCGAGATCGGCACCTGGCTGCTGAAGACCGAGGGCGCCGTGGCCGACGTGCTGGCGATGGACGCGACGCTGGCCGCGCACGCGTCGCACTGGTTCGTGCGCGAAACGACCGGCCTGCTGCGCCGCACGCTCGCGCGGCTCGATGTGTCGTCGCGCTCGCTGTTCGCGCTGATCGAGCGCGGCTCGTGCTTCGCCGGCACGCTGCTCGAGATCGCGCTCGCCGCCGACCGCAGCTACATGCTCGCGCTGCCCGACGAGCCGGCCACCGCGCCGAAGATTGCGCTGTCGGCCATGAACTTCGGCACCTACCCGATGGTGAGCCACGAGACGCGCCTGCAGCGCCGCTTCTACGGCAACGCCGATGAACTGGGCGCCGTGCAGGCCACGATCGGCCAGACGCTGGATGCCGACGAGGCGCTCGCGCTCGGCCTCGTGACCTCGGCGCCGGACGACATCGACTGGCCCGACGAGGTGCGCATCGCGATCGAGGAGCGCGCCAGCATGTCGCCCGACGCGCTGACCGGCATGGAAGCGAACCTGCGCTTCGCCGGCAGGGAGACGATGGAGACACGCATCTTCGGCCGCCTGACCGCGTGGCAGAACTGGATCTTCATCCGCCCGAACGCGGTCGGCGAGGGCGGGGCGCTGAAGGTCTACGGCACCGGCACCAAGCCCCAGTTCGATCGCAACCGCGTCTGACCCGAACGCAGCACGAAAGCAACCCATGAGCAGCATCGACTACAGCAGCAAGATCCCGAACAACGTCAACCTCTCCGAAGACCGCACGCTGCAGCGCGCGCTCGAAGGCTGGCTGCCGAACTACCTCGACTGGTGGCAGGACATGGGCCCGAGTGGCTCGCACGGCTTCGACGTCTACCTGCGCACCGCGACCAGCACCACGCCGGACGGCTGGGCCAGCTTCGGCCACGTCAAGATGCCGGACTACCGCTGGGGCATCTTCCTCGCCGCGCAGGAGAACGAGCGCAAGATCAACTTCGGCGAGCACAAGGGCGAGGCCGCCTGGCAGGACGTGCCCGGCGAGCACCGCGCCAACCTGCGCCGCATCATCGTCACGCAGGGCGACACCGAGCCGGCGTCGGTCGAGCAGCAGCGCCACCTGGGCAACACCGCGCCGAGCCAGTACGACCTGCGCAACCTGTTCCAGGTCAACGTCGAGGAAGGCCGGCATCTGTGGGCGATGGTCTACCTGTTGCACAAGCACTTCGGCCGCGACGGCCGCGAGGAAGCCGAGGCGCTGCTCGAGCGCCGTTCCGGCGATGCCGACAACCCGCGCATCCTCGGCGCCTTCAACGAAGAGACGCCCGATTGGCTGGCCTTCTACATGTTCACCTACTTCACCGACCGCGACGGCAAGTTCCAGCTGAACGCGCTGGCCGAGTCGGGCTTCGACCCGCTCGCGCGCACCACCAGGTTCATGCTGACCGAAGAGGCGCACCACATGTTCGTCGGCGAGAGCGGTGTCTCGCGCACGATCCAGCGCACCTGCCAGGTGATGAAGGAGACCGGCATCGAGGACCCGGTCGAGCTGCGCAAGAAGGGCGTGATCGACCTGCCGACGATCCAGCGCTACCTGAACTTCCACTACAGCGTGACGATCGACCTGTTCGGCGCCGACCAGTCGAGCAATGCGGCGATCTTCTACAGCTCGGGCCTGAAGGGCCGCTACGAGGAAACCAAGCGCAGCGACGACCACTTGCTGAAAGGCGATGGCTACAAGATCCTCGAGGTCCGGGACGGCGCGCTGGTCGAGAAGGAAGTACCGATGCTCAACGCGCTGAACGAGGTGCTGCGCGACGACTTCATCAAGGACTCGGCCGGCGGCGTGAACCGCTGGAACAAGGTGATCGAGAAGGCCGGCCTCGCGTTCCGCCTGACGCTGCCGCACAAGGCCTTCAACCGCCACATCGGCAGCTTCGCCGGCATCCGCGTCAGCCCGGACGGTCGTGCGATCAGCGAAGCCGAATGGGCGGCGAACGTCGATCACTGGCTCGCGAGCGAGCAGGATCGCGCCTACGTCGCGTCGCTGATGGGCCGTGTCGTCGAGACCGGCAAGTACGCGAACTGGATCGCGCCGCCTGCCGTCGGCATCAACAAGCAGCCGGTCGATTTCGAGTACATCCGGTTCAATTGAGCCTCCGGCCGCGGTGTACCGCGGCCACCCCCCGAGGGGGCGCCCGGCCGGCTTGGGGCGGCCCGGCGCTCGGCCGGGCCCGCCGCCACCGAGGACAATGACGCCGTGGAAACTGTATTGGTCAAGCAGCACCTGATCGATCCCGAGGTCTGCATCCGCTGCAACACCTGCGAAGAGACCTGCCCGGTCGATGCGATCACGCACGACGACCGCAACTACGTCGTCAACGCCGAGGTTTGCAACGCCTGCGGTGCCTGCCTCGGGCCGTGCCCGACCGGCAGCATCGACCACTGGCGCGTCGTCGACCGCAGCAAGGTCTTCACGCTCGCCGAGCAGTTCGGCTGGGACGAACTGCCCACCGTCGAGGAGGCGGGCGCGACGACCTCCGACGATTCGCTCGCGACGCTGGTCGGCGCGGAGGCGCCGCCGCAGGTCAATGCCGCGGTGTCGCCGTCGTCATCCAGGCCGCCGCACTCCGCCGCGACGCCGCAGACGAATCTGCACGGTGTCAAGAATCCGATCACCGCCACCGTCGTCGGCAACCTGCGCCTGACGGCCGAGCACGCGAGCGGCGACGTGCGCCACATCGTGCTCGACTTCGGCTCGCTGCCGTTCCCGGTGCTCGAGGGCCAGGCGATCGGCATCATCCCGCCCGGCTTGGACGCACACGGCCGCGCCCACCACCCGCGCATGTACTCGGTCGCGAGCCCGCGCA
>JAYSLR010000073.1:0-5852 GCA_043725365.1 Rhizobacter sp.
GCAACCCGCTTTCCATCGAATCCTGGTGCCCATGGCGCGGATCGAACGCGCGACCTCTCCCTTACCAAGGGAGTGCTCTACCACTGAGCCACATGGGCAGTTCTTCAATCGGTACAGGCTTGGCAACCCGGATTGCCAAGCCTGTGTCGACTGGAGCGGGAGACGGGAATCGAACCCGCGTCATTAGCTTGGAAGGCTAGGGTTCTACCATTGAACTACTCCCGCTCGGGAGACACCGGCCGCGCCTCAGACACCCCGCGCAACCACCTCGAAAAACGCTTCTGCCTTGGTGGAGGGGGCTGGATTCGAACCAGCGTACTCGTAAGAGGGCAGATTTACAGTCTGCTGCCATTAACCACTCGGCCACCCCTCCAAGACGAACCGCGGAGTATAGCAGGGAAAAATCACGCCCCTGGCCGTCCCGCTACCAGCGGATCGGTGTCCCGCCCGGCCGGCTGGCGCCGAGGAACGCGTTGGCCTGGCTGAAATGCCGGCACCCGACGAAGGGCAGCGGCGGCCGATTGGCCGAGAGAGGAGAAGGGTGATTCGCCTGCAGCACCAGGTGGGGCGCCGCCCCGCCCCGCTCGACGAGTGGCCGCTTGCGCTGTGCCGAGGCGCCCCACAGCATGAACACGGCCGGCCGAGGCTGGGCTGCGACGCGCGCGAGCAGCGCGTCGGTGAGCGACTCCCAGCCGTGCCCGGCATGGCTCTGCGGCGCCCCGTCCTCGACCGTCAGGGCACTGTTGAGCAGCAACACGCCCTGGGCTGCCCACGGGCTCAGGTCGTCACGGCAGGCCGACGGTGAGCCGGTGTCGGCAGCCACTTCCTTCAGGATGTTGCGCAGGCTGGGCGGCAGGCGCTTCTGCCCGGCCGCGACCGAGAACGCCAGACCCTGGGCCTGGCCCGGCCGGTGGTACGGGTCCTGGCCGAGGATCACCACCTGCACCGCCTCCGGCGGGTCGAACTCGAGCGCGCGAAAGACCTGCCGCGGGTAGATCACGGCCCCTTCGCGGACGCGCCGGTCGACGAAATCGGCCAGCGCGCGCCCGGCGTCGCTGCCAATGAACGGATCGGTCACCGAGCGCCAGGCCGCCGGAACGCGATCGAACAGCACGGCCAGCGGCTCGCGCAGCCGGTTGTCGGCCACGCCGGCGTCGAACAGGGCCGCTTGCGCCAGGCTCAATCGAACAGCCCGGCGAGCGCCGCACCGGGGTCGGGCGCACGCATGAAGGCCTCGCCGACCAGGAAGGCGTGGACCCGCGCGTCGCGCATGCGCCTCACGTCGGCGCGCGCGAGGATGCCGCTCTCCGTCACGAGCAGGCGATCGGCCGGCACGCGCGGCAACAGGTCGAGCGTGGTCTGCAACGTGACCTCGAACGTGCGCAGGTTGCGGTTGTTGATGCCCAGCAGCGGCGTGCTCAGCCGCAACGCGCGATCGAGCTCGGCCCCGTCGTGCACCTCGACCAGCACCGCCATGCCCAGCGCCCGGGCCTGCGCCTCGAGGTCGGCCATCAGCGCGTCGTCGAGACACGCGGCGATCAGCAGGATGCAATCGGCCCCCATCGCGCGGGCCTCGAACACCTGGTAGGCGTCGACCATGAAGTCCTTGCGCAGCGCCGGCAGCGGGCACGCCGCGCGCGCCTGCTCGAGGTAGGCGGCGCTGCCCTGGAAGAACTGCGCGTCGGTCAGCACGCTCAGGCACGCCGCGCCGTGCTCGGCGTAACTTTCCGCGATGGCCGCCGGCTCGAAGCGCTCGCGCAGCACGCCCTTGCTCGGGCTCGCCTTCTTGATCTCGGCGATCACGCCAGCGCCTCCCGCGGCGATCTTGCCGCGCAGGCTGCCGATAAAGTCGCGCTGACCGCCCAGCGATTCGGCATCACGGCGCAGCGATGCCAGGTCGCGCCTGCGCCGCGCCAGCGAGATCTCGTCGCGCTTGACGGCGACGATCTTGTCGAGGATGTCGCTCATGCCGGTGCCAGTTCCTTCGACCGCGCAATGAACTGATGCATCTTGGCCAGCGCCTTGCCCGAGGCCAAGGCCTCGCGCGCCAGCGCCACGCCGTCGGCCATCGTCGCGGCCACGTTCGCGGCGTACAGCGCGACGCCGGCATTGAGCAGCACGATGTCGCGCGCCGGGCCGGGCTCGTTGTCCAGCACCGAGCGCAGCAGCGCCTTCGACTGCTCGGGCGTCTCGACCTTCAACGCGCGGTTGCTCGACATCAACAGGCCGAAGTCCTCGGGGTGGATCTCGTACTCGTGGATGCCGCCGTCCTTGTACTCGCCGACCATGGTCGCGGCGCCGAGCGAGACCTCGTCCATGCCGTCGCGCCCGTAGACGACCACCGCGTGCTCGGCGCCCAGGCGCTGCAGCGCGCGCACCTGGATGCCCACCAGATCCGGGTGGAACACGCCCATCAGGATGTTCGGCGCATCCGCCGGATTGGTCAGCGGGCCGAGGATGTTGAAGATCGTGCGGATGCCGAGTTCGCGGCGCACCGGCGCGACGTTCTTCATCGCCGGATGGTGGTTCGGCGCAAACATGAAGCCGATGCCGGTGTCGGCGATGCAGCGCGTGATCGCCGCGGGCGTCAGCGTCATCGGCACGCCCAGCGCCTCCAGCACGTCGGCGCTGCCGGACTTGCTGCTGACGCCGCGGTTGCCGTGCTTGCTGACGCGCGCGCCGGCGGCCGCGGCGACGAACATGCTGCAGGTCGAGATGTTGAAGGTGTGCGAACCGTCGCCCCCGGTGCCGACGATGTCGACCAGGTGCGTGCGGTCGGCGACCTCGACCTTGGTCGCGAACTCGCGCATCACCTGGGCCGCGGCGGTGATCTCGCCGATGGTCTCCTTCTTGACACGCAGGCCGACCAGCAGTGCCGCCATCATCACCGGCGACATCTCGCCGCTCATGATGCGGCGCATAAGCGCCAGCATCTCGTCGTGGAAGATCTCGCGGTGGTCGATGGTGCGTGTCAGCGCGTCGAGGTTGGTGATCGTCATGGCCGCAGCTCCAGGAAGTTCTTCAGCATCGCGTGGCCGTGCTCGGTCAGGATCGATTCGGGGTGGAACTGCACGCCCTCGAGCGGCGTGGCCGTGCCGGCCAGTTCGCGGTGGCGCACCCCCATGATCTCGCCGTCCTGCGAGGTCGAGGTCACGTCGAGCACGGCCGGCAGCGAATCGCGCTCGATCACCAGCGAGTGGTAGCGGATCACCGTGAACTGCCGCGGCAGCCCGGTGTAGACGCCGCGTCCGTCGGTCGCGATCACGTCGGTCTTGCCATGCATCTGCGTCTTTGCGCGCACCACCTTGCCGCCCAGCGCCGCGCCGATCGCCTGGTGACCCAGGCACACGCCGAGGATCGGCAGCTTGCCGGTGAAGGTCTCGATCGCGGCCACGCAGATGCCGGCCTCGGCCGGCGAGCACGGCCCGGGCGACAGCACCAGGCGGTCGGGCCGCAATGCCGCGATGCCTTCGACCGTGATCTCATCGTTGCGGAACACGCGCACCTCCTCGCCGAGCTCGGCGAAGTACTGCACCAGGTTGTAGGTGAACGAATCGTAGTTGTCGATCATCAGGAGCATGTCAGAACCCCTCCTCGACCAGTTCGGCCGCGCGGATCAAGGCGCGCGCCTTGGCCTCGGTCTCGCGCCATTCCATCTCGGGCACCGAGTCGGCGACGACGCCGGCCGCGGCCTGCACGTACAGCACCTGGTCCTTCACGATGCCGGTACGGATCGCGATCGCCACGTCCATGTCGCCGGCAAAGCTCAGGTAGCCGCAGGCCCCGCCGTAGATGCCGCGCTTGACCGGCTCGAGCTCGTCGATGATCTCCATCGCGCGGATCTTCGGCGCGCCGGTCAGCGTGCCAGCCGGGAAGGTCGCGCGCAGCACGTCGAGATTGGTCATGCCGTCCTTCAGGATGCCCTCGACGTTGCTGACAATGTGCATCACGTGCGAGTAGCGCTCGACGGTGAACGCCTCGGTGACCTTCACCGTTCCGGTCTTCGCGATGCGGCCGATGTCGTTGCGCGCCAGGTCGATCAGCATCACGTGTTCGGCGCGCTCCTTCGGATCGCCCTTCAACTCGGCCTCGAGCGCCTGGTCGAGTTCCGGCGTCGCGCCACGCGGCCGCGTGCCGGCGAGCGGGCGGATCGTCACCTTGTCGCCTTCGGCCACCCGCTCGTGGCGCACCAGGATCTCCGGCGACGCACCGACGATCTGGAACTCGCCCATGTCGTAGAAGTACATGTACGGCGACGGATTCAGCGAGCGCAGCGCCCGGTACAGGCTCAAGGGGCTTTCGGTGTAGCGCTTTTTGAGCCGCTGGCCGATCTGCACCTGCATCATGTCGCCGGCAGCGATGTACTCCTTGGCGGTCAGCACGGCGGCGATGTAGGCATCCTTGCCAAACTCACGCTCCACCGCGTAGGACGGGCCGCGTTTGACCGGCGGCGCAGTGACTGAGTAGCGCAGCTTGTCACCCAGCTCGGCCAGCCGGCGCTTGGCCTTGAAGTAGGCCTCGGGCTGGGCCGGGTCGGCGTAGACGATCAGATACAGCCGGCCTGAGAGGTTGTCGATCACCGCCAACTCTTCAGTCTGCAGCAGCAGGATGTCGGGCGTGTCGAGGCCACCGGGCTGGTGGGTGGCCGCCAGCTTGGGCTCCATGAAGCGCACCGCGTCATAGCCGAAGTAGCCCGCCAGGCCGCCGCAAAAGCGCGGCAGGCCAGGCCGAAGCGCGACCTTGAAACGCGCCTGGTAAGCCTCGATAAAGTCCAGCGGGTTGCCGGTGTGCCGCTCGACCACCTCGCCGTCGGTGACGACCTCGGTCACGAAGCCGCTGGGCGAGGCGCTGGCACGCAGCTGGGTGCGCGCAGGCAGGCCGATGAAGGAGTAGCGGCCAAAACGCTCGCCGCCCACCACCGACTCCAGCAAGAAGCTGTGCTTGGCGCCGCCGGCCAGCTTCAAGTAGAGCGACAGCGGGGTTTCGAGGTCGGCAAAAGCCTCGCTGAGCAGGGGGATGCGGTTGAAGCCTTGGGCGGCCAGGCTCTTGAATTCAAGTTCGGTGATCACGGTAGCCACTCCTGGGGTCGGCCCCGGGCACAGCGGTGCGCAACAAGGGCAGACGGTGCTGAGGTTCAGCGGTGCGGAGGGTGCCGGGCTTCTGGCCCCATCCTTGGCGGGCGGCGCGGCGGGCCGGCAGCGGGCAGATGCCCGGCGAGCCCCGCAGCGCACGGCCCATCAGACCAATGCGGGCGAGGGTCGCCAGGGCCAGGCTCCCCGGTCGGCGGACCCTTTGGTCTGACTGCGCGTGATGAACATGGGCACCAGTCTAGCAGCGCGGATCGCTTGCCATCTGCAGCGGCAGGTTGCCACTCAGACGCTGCGCGCCGCAGCTGCGGCAGGCGGTGCAGGCCACCGCCTCAAGTCGAGCTGGTCGAGCCGGTCGATCACGGCATCGGCCCCTACCTCGCTGACCGGCCGGCCGTGGTTGTAGCCGTAGCTGACCAGCGCCACCGGGCAGCCGGCGGCGCGCGCGGCCTGGGCGTCGTTGGCCGAGTCGCCCACCATCAGCGTGCGCGCTGGCAGGCTGCCCAGCGCCCGGCAGGCTTCCAGCAACGGCAGCGGATCGGGTTTTTTGCGGGCAAATGCATCGCCGCCGAAGACTTGCACAAAAAATTTGTCCAGCCCCTTGGCTGCCAACAACGGTCGGGCAAAGGCGCCGGGTTTGTTGGTCAGGCAGGCCAGGGTCAATCCGGCGTCAGCCAGCTGTTGCAGACCTTCCAGCACGCCCGGGTAGACGGTAGAAAACTGGCCGTTGATGGCGAGGTAACAGCGCTGGTAGGCCGCCCAGGC
>JAYSLR010000074.1:0-1828 GCA_043725365.1 Rhizobacter sp.
CGCACCTCACTACATCGCCGGCGCGATCGATGGCTCGCGCGCCGGGTACTTCGAGGCAAATACCAACAATCTCGCCGCATGGCCGCGCTGGACGATGGAAGCGCTCGTGCTGCACGAGGCGGTCCCAGGCCACCACCTGCAGATTGCGCGCGCACAGGAGCTCCCCGGACTGCCGAAGATTCGCCGCGACTATGGCAATTCCGGCTTCAGTGAGGGCTGGGGACTGTACGCCGAGGGACTCGGCAAAGAGCTGGGGCTTTACGGTGATCCTTACTCGCGCTTCGGCCGTCTGACGCTCGAGGCGCACCGAGCCTGCCGCCTGGTCGTCGACACCGGCATGCACAGCATGGGTTGGACACGCGACCGGGCGATCGACTTCCTGATCGACCACGGCCAGCTGGAGCGGGGCTTCGCCGAGGCCGAGATCGACCGCTATCTGGTCTGGCCAGGACAGGCGACAGCGTACAAGGTCGGCGAGCAGCGTATTCTCGCTCTCCGCGACAAGGCGAAAAAAGCGCTCGGGCCGCGCTTCGACATCCGCCGGTTTCATAATGCCTTGCTCGACCACGGGGCATTGCCGCTGACGGTGCTCGAAGGCGTAATTGACGACTGGATCGAGCAGGAGCGATCCCGCCCGATTGGCTGAGCGCGGACCCTGGCTCGGTGGCACGGACACCGGGACCGGCGGGTCGGAATGGCGGGCAATACCTGCGGACGGAGCGCGCCGCGGAGCGCCCGCCAGCAAGGCCACGACAGAAACCGTAACGGGGGATGTATGAACGACACAATCGACAGCGGCCTCAACAGGCGCGAGTTCGTCGGGCGCACCGTTGCGGGTGCGGTGCTGCTCGCCACGGCGGGGCCCGTGCGCGCGGCACTCACCGACCTGGACGCCGACAAGGCCGCGGTGATGGCGCAGGTCGCGCGCATGCACGCAGAGAACATCCGCCGGCTGCAGGACTGGATTGCCCTGCCGGCGATCGCCGCCGAGAACCGTAACTATCCGCAAGGCACGGAGCAAATGGCGCAGATGGCACGCGATGCCGGATTCACCGGCGTCAAGCTCGTGCCCACGTCCGGCAAGCCCGGCGTGTTCGGACGGCACGACGCCGGCGCACGGACGACGATCGGCATCTACCTGATGTACGACGTCAAGCCGTTCGTGGCCGCCGAATGGAGCTCGCCGCCGCTCGAGGGCCGGCTCGTCGAGCGGGAAGGCCTCGGAACGGTCTGCATGGGTCGCGGGGCGGTGAACCAGAAGGGACCGCAAAACTCTTTCCTGAGCGCCTTGATGGCGTTCAAGGCAGCCGGCAAGAAACTGCCGGTCAATCTTGTGCTCATCTGCGAGGGAGAGGAAGAGATCGCGTCGCCGCACTTCGGCGAGGTCGTCAACAACCCCGAAGTGTTCGCCGCTCTCAAGCATTGCGCCGGTGTCTTCATGCCTTCCGCCAGCCAGGACCGCGACGGCGGCGTCGAGGTGTCATTGGGAGCGAAGGGCGTCGTCGAGCTAGAGCTCGTGTCGAGCGGCGAGACGTGGCATCGCGGCCCGAAAAAGGACGTGCACTCCAGCCTCGAGGCGGCGGTCGACTCACCGAGCTGGCACCTAGTTCAGGCGCTCAACACGCTGGTCGAGAAGGACGGGCATACGCCAGCGGTGACCGGATTCTTTGACAAGGCGCGACCGCTCACGGACGTGCAGCGGCGGATGATCGTCGAGTACGCAGCAAAAACGTCCGAAAACACGCGCAAGACTGCGCTCGGCGTCGAGCATTGGGTGCACGACGCAAGCTGGGTGGAGTCACTGATGCTTCTCGAGTCGCGCCCCACG
>JAYSLR010000075.1:0-3325 GCA_043725365.1 Rhizobacter sp.
TGCGTCCGAGACAGGCTGTCAGCAACTGCCCCGGCGCCAGCGGCGCAGGCATCGCCGAACGCCGACCTTCCAGCGCTGCTTTCATGGCTTGCAGCTTCAGGCCACGGCGCGCCGCTTCGAACGCGGGCGGCGACTGCAGCTGAAGCCCGGCTTCGAGTTGCAGCAGCAAGTCGTCGGTCGGCGCGGCAGCGGGTCGGCCCCGGCCTTCGGCGCCGCGATCCGCCGCCGCGCGCCGCGCCAGCGCCTGCTCCCAGGCCGGCGGCAGCGCGGGTTGCGCGGCCCAGCCTCGCTCGAACGCGGCGCGGGCCTCGGCGCTCGCATCCGCGCCCTCGAGCGCCTCGCACAGCGCCAGCTTGGCGATCAGCGCGTCGCAGGTGGCGTGCCAGCTGCGCTGCGCATACGAGCCCAGTTGTCGGCGTACCTGTTCGTGCGCGCCGCGGAAACGCGCGTCGAGCCTGGCCGCATCGGCGCGCGGCGCCGGCCCGGCGCGCTGCCACTGCGACTCGACCTCGGCCAGGATGCGCTTCAGCTCGGCCGGCGACGCGTCGGCGTCGACCGTCGCCAGCCGCTCGATCAGCGCGGCGCGCTCGACGCCATGGGCCCTGAACTGCGCGTCGCGGGCGTCGAACGCAGCGTCGCGGGCGCTGAAGAGGGCGTCGATGTCCGCCTTGAAGCGATTCCACAACGCGCCCTCGACGGCCCGCGCCAGCGGCAGCGTCGTCGCGTGATGCTGCCACTCGGCCTGCAGGTCGCGCACCTTGCCGACCAGGTCGCGGCCCTGCGCACCGGCACCGGCCTCGGCGGCCAGGGCCTTGGCGCCGGCGATGAGCCGCTCGCGCACAAGCTGGGCGCCCTGGCGCGCCTCGTTCAGCGGGGCCTCGAGTCGCTGCACGGCCGTGTCCATGCGCGCGACCAGCCTGTCGCGCTCCTTGCGCGGCACGGTGTGCTCGAGCGGCCCGAGCTTTCGCCACTCGGTCTGAAATCGCGCCAGCGCCGCGGCCAGCGATCGCCAGTCGGGCCGCGCATCGGCTTCGCCCGGGTCGGGCATCGGCACCGCGTTCAATGTGGCCACGAGCCGGTCGCGCGCCACCATGTTCTGCACCCGCGCCGCGTGCTGCACGTCGAGGTGGGCGGCCACCGGTCCGTAGGCGATCTTGAGGGCGGCGTCGAAACGCTGCCAGTGCGAGCGGCTGCTGGCGCCGCCCAGCCGGTCGAGCTCCTTCCAGCGCGTACGCAGGTCGTCGATGACTTCGGCCTGCTGCCGGACCCCGAGCTTGATGATGCCTGCGCCGGGCTCGCCCTGAGTCGCTGCCGCCAGGGCTTCGGCCTGCAGCAGCAACTCGTCGCGCGCCAGTCCGCCGCCCCAGTGCTGCCAGCCCTTCAGCCGCGTGTACTCGGCCTGCACCGCATCGATCCTCGACTGCGATGCCGTGGCCGATGCACCGCCATGCAGTAGATCGTCGATCTCGAGCAGATGCTTGTGCGTGTCGGCGAGTTGGCCGCCGGCGAGCGCGGCCTCGGCCCGTTCCAGCGCCATGGCCAGCGTTCCGGTGCGTTCCTGGCGGAGTTGCCGTTCCCGTTCGCGGGACCGCTCGCGCCGCTCGCTGCGCCGGGCCTGGCGCGCTTCGTCGCGGGCGTTCTGCCATTGCTCGAAGCGGCGCGTCACCGCTTCGGTGAGGTGCGCGTCGGCCAGCGGCGGAAACTGCAGCCAGCGCGAAAGCGCGTCGCGCGGCGTGGCCGCTGCTTCGGTGGGCTCAGTGGGCTCGCCGGGCTCAGTGGGCTCGGTGGATTCGGTGGATTCGGTAGTTGCGGGGGCTTCGGCCGCGGCATCGCTTGCGGCAGGCTCTGGCGTCGCAGGCGCAGGCGCCGGACCATCGACGGAGGGCGCCTGCAGCAGCGCATCGAGAACGGCAAGTCGATCGTCGAGCTCGCCGCCCAGGTCGAGGGCACTGCGCAGCGATTCGTACAGCGCAGCGGGCGTGCCGTCGGACGGCGCCGCTTCGACGACGGTACGCGCCGAAACACCGGCGCCGGCAAGGTGGGCGCGATCGGTCATGCCGATGGCGGCCGAGGCGCAGGCGGCTTGCAATTGGGCCAGCGCCCGGCGCGCCTCGGCGGTCCATCGTTCGATCTCGAGCGTGTGATCGCCTCGCTCGCGCGTCGCCGCCACCAACCGCGCCAGCAAGGCCTCGAACTCCGCGCGCCGCGCGGCGTCGAGCAGCGTCAGGTCCAGGCTCTGCCAGGCCCGGTCGAGCTCGACCAGGCGGTTGGTGGGCACCAGGGCCTCTTCGCTCAACGCCCGGGCGGCCTCGATCAGGCGGTCCGCGCCTTCGCCGGTTTCGCGCCATGCCACCTGGGCGAGGTAGCGCTGCTTGGCGCGCCGATGGACGCGACGGTCGTGGCCGCGATGCTCGCGCTCGGCAAGCTTCAACGCGGCCTCGCTGGTCAGCGCCGCGACGGCGGCCATCTTCACGTCGACCGGCACGGCCTCGCGCAGCAAGGCGAGCAGGGCGTCGTCGTCGCCCATCGCGGCCTGAAGTCTGGGCTGCCAGTCGAAGGCCGGGGCCGCGTCGGCGCCGGGCTGGGCACGCGCATCGGCCTCGTCCTCGGCGGCCTCGGCCGATGGCTCGTCGGCCTCGGGCGGCGTGTATTTCCTGAACACCCAGTCGAATTTCATCAGTAGCCGATTCCTCAGGAGCAGCGGATGGTGAACAGGCTCTAGAACCCCAAGGCGCGATACGCCTGCTGCTTGAACTCGAATGCATAAGGATTGCCGAAGCCGAACCAGCGCTGCGTCATCAGCACCGCGGCGATGCCCAGGCGCGGGTTGATCCACCAGATTGTTCCCGCCAGGCCGCCCCAGCTGACCTCGCCGGGCACCTCGGCCGGATTGCCCGGCACCGGGCCGATCGTCAGCGAAGAGCCGAGCGCGAAGACGCGGTTCTCGAAGCGCGGCAAGTTGGGGAACTGAACGCACAGACCCGCCGGCAGCTGGTTCTGCCACATCTGCGCGATCGTCTCGGGCTTGAGCAGGGTCGGGCCGCCGGGGATCAGGCTTTGCACCAGGCGAACGTTGTCGCCGAGGGTCGAGACCAGGCCGCCGCCGCCCGACTCCTTCGGCAGCTTCTTTGTGAAGGCGCCCGGATACGGCTTGTCGTCGGCGCGCAGCAGGCCGGGCTCGGTCGGGTTCATCAGGTTCACGCCGACGTAGAGCGTGCAGAGGCGCTCCTGCTTGGCCTCGGGCACCCAGAAATCGGTGTCGACCATGCCGAGCGGCTCGAAGATGCGGCGCTTCAGCACCTCGCCGAACGAGGCGCCGGAGACG
>JAYSLR010000076.1:0-3834 GCA_043725365.1 Rhizobacter sp.
CGCAAGACCGACATCGTGGACGGCCCGCATGTGAGGGCCGACCATCATCTTGCGTTGAAGCCCGGCACCAACGTCGCGGTCATCACCGCGATGGCGCACGTGATCGTCACCGAGGGCCTGCTTGCCGAGGAGTACATCGCCGAGCGCTGCGACACGAAGAGCTTTAAGGACTGGAAGGACTTCGTCGCGCTCTCCGAGAACTCGCCCGAGGCCACCGAAGAACGCAGCGGCGTATCCGCGGCGGACCTGCGCGCCGCCGCGCGCCTCTACGCGGCCGGCCCCAACGGCGCGATCTACTACGGCCTCGGCGTCACCGAGCACGCGCAGGGCTCGACGATGGTGATGGGCATCGCGAACCTCGCGATGGCCACCGGCAACGTCGGCCGGGAAGGCGTCGGCGTCAATCCGCTGCGCGGCCAGAACAACGTGCAGGGCAGTTGCGACATGGGCTCGTTCCCGCACGAGCTGCCCGGCTATCGGCACATTTCGGACACCGTGACGCGTCTGCAGTTCGAGGACGCGTGGGGCGTGACGCTCAGCCCCGAGCCCGGCCTGCGCATCCCCAACATGTTCGACGCCGCGCACGACGGCAGCTTCCTGGGCCTGTACTGCCAGGGCGAGGACATCGTGCAGTCCGACCCGAACACGCAGCACGTCGCGGATGCCCTGATGGCGATGGAATGCGTCGTCGTGCAGGACATCTTCCTCAACGAGACGGCCAAGTACGCCCACGTCTTCCTGCCGGGCTCGTCGTTCCTCGAGAAGGACGGCACGTTCACCAACGCGGAGCGCCGCATCTCGCGTGTGCGTCAGGTCATGCCACCGCTCGCGGGTCTCGGCGACTGGGAGGTCACGGTCAAGCTGTCGAACGCGCTCGGCTATCCGATGGCCTACGCGCATCCCGAGCAGATCATGGCCGAGGTCGCGTCGCTGACCCCGACCTTCGCGGGCGTCAGCTACGCCAGGATCGACCGTTTGGGCAGCGTGCAGTGGCCGTGCAACGACGACACCGACGAGGCCGGCACGTCGCTGATGCACGTCGACCATTTCGTGCGCGGCAAGGGCAAGTTCATCATCACGAAATACGTCCCCAGCGAAGAGAAGGTGACGCGCAAGTTCCCCTTGCTGCTGACGACCGGCCGCATCCTGTCGCAGTACAACGTAGGCGCGCAGACGCGGCGTACCGCGAACAACGTGTTTCATGACGAGGACCGTCTCGAGATCCACCCTCACGATGCCGAAGAACGCGGGATCAGGGACAACGACTGGGTCGGCATCGAGAGCCGCGCCGGCCAGACCGTGCTGCGCGCGACGCTCGCGGAGCGGATGCAGCCGGGCGTGGTGTTCACCACTTTCCACTTTCCCGAGTCGGGCGCCAACGTGATCACCACCGACAACTCCGACTGGGCCACCAACTGCCCCGAGTACAAGGTGACGGCGGTGCAGGTGATGCCGGTGTCGCAGCCGTCGCCAATGTCGGCATGGCAGCGCGAGTTCAGCCGCTTCGACAAGGTGCAGGCCGAACTGCTCCAGCAGCGCCACGCCGCCGACGCCGTGGCGGGCCAGTGAAGCGCGCCGAGTTCGAGATGCCGGTCGACGGCGCGCGCCTCGCGCCGGTGCTGCGCTGGCGCGATGGCACGCGCCACGAGGTCGACGACTGGCTCACCGAAGAGGTACCGGTCGCCCTCGAATTCAACGGCGTGTCGCACGCGGTGATGCTCGCGACACCGGCCGATCTGGAAGATTTCGCGCTCGGCTTCGGGCTCGCCGAGGGCATCTTCGCGAGCGCGGCCGATCTCTACGGCTGCGACGTCAGCGCATCGGTTCGGGGCATCACGGTCGGCATGGAGGTGTCGGCGCGCAGCTTCGCCGGCCTGAAGGAACGGCGGCGCACGCTCGCCGGGCGCACCGGCTGCGGCATGTGCGGCGTCGAGAGCCTGGACCAGGTGCTGCGACCGGTGCCGGCGGTGCCCGCCGGAGCGCCGGTGCATGCGCATGCGATCGCACGCGCCATGCGCGGACTGCACGCGCGCCAGCGCCTGTGCCAGGCCACCGGCGCGGTCCATGCCGCGGCCTGGTGCAGCCTCGATGGCGCGGTGCAATGCCTGCGCGAAGACGTCGGCCGCCACAACGCGCTCGACAAACTGGTCGGGGCACTCGCCCGGGTCGGGGCCCGACACGGCGACGGCTTCATCGCAGTGACGAGCCGCGCCAGCGTCGAGATGGTGCAAAAGGCCGCGGCCGCCGGCGCGCCGCTGCTCGCCGCGGTGTCGGCGCCGACGCTGCTCGCGGTCGAGACCGCGCGTGCCGCCGGCATGAGCCTGGTCGGCCTGGTGCGCGACGACAACCTGGTCGTCTACGCGCACCCCGATCGCGTCGTTCTCGACGCACGGTAGACCCGAATCATGAACAACGACAACCTGGTCCGCATGGTCAACCGCATCGGCGCCTTCTTCGCCGCGATGCCGGACCGCGACGAGGCGATGCACGACCTCGCGCAGCACGTGCGGCGCTTCTGGGAACCGCGCATGCGCCAGCAGCTTTTCGCGCACCTCGATGAGCACCGGGGAGACGGCGTCGATGCGCTGGTCGTGGCGGCGCTGCAAAAGCACCGCGCACTGTTCGGCTGACGCGGGCCGCGCGAGCGGGTTCAGTTGCCACGGCACGGTGGCGTCGCCGAATGCGCGAATCGCGTCCGGCACGCTGGCCGGACCCGCGCGGTGTCGTAGAGTGCGCTCCGATGAGCACCTCTCACATCCTCGGCTGGGCGGTCGCGGCGCTGCTGCTGTTCTGGGCGGTCGGCGCCTACAACCGCCTGGTGCGACTGCGCAGCGCCCTCGTGCGCCAGTTCACGCCAGTGGACGAGCAGTTCCGCCGCCGCCATGCGCTGCTGCTGCAGCTGCTGGACGCGCTCGCGCCGATGCTGGCCAACGCCGGCCCGCGCATCGAGGCCTTGCGTGCCGCCTGCCAGCAGGTCGCGACCGCCTGCGATCACGCCCGGCAGCGGCCCGGCGCCGCCGGCGCGATCACCAGCCTGCGCCTGGCCGATGCGATCCTGGGCGAAGCGCGGGCGCGGCTGCCGGTGCCGAGCGCGCCCGGCAGCGAACTCGCCGCGCTGAACGCGAAGCTGCTGGAAGGCGACGCGATGCTGGCGTTCGCGCGGCAC
Source organism: Rhizobacter sp. (assembly GCA_043725365.1). Classification (GTDB taxonomy): domain Bacteria; phylum Pseudomonadota; class Gammaproteobacteria; order Burkholderiales; family Burkholderiaceae_C; genus LMDS01. The sequence goes on from JAYSLR010000076.1 coordinate 3,167, forward strand.
CAGTTCGACGACGCGGTCAGCGAATACAACCGCGCGGTGAAGCAGTTCCCGACGCTGCTGCTGGTCGGCCTGTTCGGCTTCCGCAGCGCGGCCACACTCTGACGTGTCACCCCTCCCCCGAAAGATGCCGATGACGCCGAACCCGCGCCCGCTGATCCTGGCCGCCGCGCTGCTCGCGGCGGGCCCCGGCGTGCTCGCGCAGGACGCGGCCACGCTGCAGTTGCGCAGCCTGGCCGCGAGCTGCGCACAATGCCACGGCACCGACGGCCGCACGCCGCCCGGCTCGGCGATGCGCACGCTGGCCGGCATGCCCGCGCCCTACCTCGCCGAGCAACTGCTGGCGTTTCGAAGCGGCGAGCGCCCCGGCATCGTGATGCCGCAACTCGCGAAGGGCTACAGCGAGGCGCAGATCGCGCGGCTGGCCGGGTACTTTGCCGGCGTGCCCGCCGCCCCCGCCCCATGAAGCCCGCGCTGCAACGCCGCGACCTGCTCAAGTGCGCCGGCGCCGCCGGCCTGGGCTCGGGCCTCGCCGCGCTCGGCCTGGCGGGCTGCGCGGCGACGCCGGCGCCGAACCCGATCGGCACGCCCGGCCGCGCGCGCGTGCTGGTCGTCGGCGGTGGCTACGGCGGCGCGACAGCAGGCGCACGTACTTCGCCGCGGTCGCGCCG
>JAYSLR010000077.1:0-1822 GCA_043725365.1 Rhizobacter sp.
GCGGCCGCTCGCCGAAGCGCAAGGCCAGCATGCACAGCAGCGCGAACAGCAGCGAGCTGCCGCCCAGCCACAGCCGGTGGGCGAGTGGCAGCTCCGGCAGCAGCGTCGCCAGGATCAGTGCGCTCGCCAGCCCCGCGGCCGCATTGGTGCCGAAATAGAAACGCCCGATGATCCGCGCCGCGGATTCGGGCAGTTCGGCATCGGCCAGACGGGGGATCTTCATGCAGCGGCAGCGTGCGACGGTGCGCGGATGTTAGGAGTTCGGCCCCGCGCCCAGGGCCGGAACTGCGGGCAATGCAACGCCCATTTGTCCGGATGCGTGCCGCGCGCCGCGCCCGGCCGCCGCTCAGGCCGGGGTGCGTGCCTGGTTCAGTTCCTGCCGGGCGGCCTGCGCGGCGGCGCGCGCCGCCTCGGCGAAGTTGTCGCCGCGGCTCGCATACAGGACCGCGCGCGACGAGCTGACGACGATCGGGCCGATGGTGCGCCCGCCGGCGTCGGCGCGCCAGCCGGCGCGCACCGTCGCGACCGCGTCGCCGCCCTGCGCGCCGATGCCGGGGATCAGCAGCGGCAGGGTCGGCGCGAGTTCGCGCACGCGCTCGATCTCGGCCGGGAAGGTCGCGCCGACCACCAGCGCGAGCTGGCCGCTGCGGTTCCACGCGCCCTGCGCGAGCCGCGCGATGTGCTCGTACAGCGTGTCGCCGTTCGGGAGCCGCTGCGCCTGCAGGTCGGCGCCACCCGGGTTCGAGGTGCGGCACAGCAGGAACGCGCCCTTGCCTTCGTAGGCGAGGTAGGGCTCGATCGAATCGAAGCCCATGAACGGCGACAGCGTCACCGCATCGGCGCGGTAGCGCTCGAACACCTCGCGTGCGTACTGCTCGGCGGTGCTGCCGATGTCGCCGCGCTTGGCGTCGAGGATCACCGGCACCTCGGGCGCGACCTGATGGATGTGCGCGATCAGCCGCTCGAGCTGCTCCTCGGCGCGCTGCGCCGCGAAGTACGCGATCTGCGGCTTGAACGCGATCACCAGGTCGTGGGTCGCGTCGACGATCGTCGCGCAGAAGTCGAAGATGCGCGCCGGGTCGTCCTTCCACGAACCCGGGAACTTGGCCGGGTCCGGGTCGAGGCCGACGCACAGCATCGACTCATTGCGCGCTTCGGCGCGCGCGAGCTGCTCGGTGAATTTGATCATGGCGCTCTCCCGATGCGCTTGGCCAGCGCGACCGCCTGCCCGGTGTAGCTGCCCGGCGTCATCGCCAGCAGCCGCTCGCGCTCGGCGGCCGGGATCTCCAGCGTTTCGATGAAGCCGGCGATCGCCTCGCGCGTGATGCCGCGCCCGCGCGTCAGCTCCTTCAGCCGCTCGTAGGGGTTGGCCAGGCCGTAGCGGCGCATCACCGTCTGGATCGGCTCGGCCAGCACCTCCCAAGCGTGGTCGAGGTCGGCGGCGAGCGCGGCCTCGTTGATCTCGAGCTTGTCGAGGCCGCGCTGCAGCGAGTCGTAGCCGAGCAGCGCGTACCCCAGCGCCACGCCCATGTTGCGCAGCACCGTGCTGTCGCTCAGGTCGCGCTGCCAGCGGCTTACCGGCAACTTCTGCGCGAGGTGCGTCAGCAGCGCGTTGGCGAGGCCGAAGTTGCCCTCGGCGTTCTCGAAGTCGATCGGGTTCACCTTGTGCGGCATCGTCGACGAGCCGACCTCGCCCGCCTTCGTGCGCTGCTTGAAGTAGCCCAGGCTGACGTAGCCCCAGACGTCGCGCGACCAGTCGATCAGGATCGTGTTCGTGCGCGTCACCGCGTCGAACAGCTCGGCCATGCAGTCGTGCGGCTCG
>JAYSLR010000078.1:0-3361 GCA_043725365.1 Rhizobacter sp.
GCTGCAGCGCATGCGTGAACTGGCGGTGCAGGCCCAGAACTCCACCAACAGCGGCTCCGACAAGGACTCGCTGAACCAGGAGTTCCAGCAGCTCGGCGCCGAAATCGGTCGGGTGCTCGGCGGCACCTCGTTCAACGGCGCCGCGATCCTCGGCGGGTCGGCCGGCTCGCTGACCTTCCAGGTCGGCGCCAACACCACGGCCGACGACACCATCACGATCTCGACCACGAACATGGTGACCGATCCCTCGATCCTCGCCGTCACCACCTCGAAGATCGACAGCACGGTCGCCTCCGGCACCGCGCTGAACGCGGTCATCAACAACATCGACGCCGCGATCAACGACGTCAACAGCCAGCGCGCGATCTTCGGCGCGACCCAGAACCGCTTCAGCGCGGTCATCACCAACCTGCAGAGTTCGGTCGAGAACCAGTCGGCCGCGTCGAGCCGGATCACGGACGCCGACTTCGCGTCGGAAACCGCGAACATGTCGCGCGCCCAGATCCTGCAGCAGGCGGGCACGGCGATGGTGGCTCAGGCCAACCAGCTGCCGCAGCAGGTTCTCAAGCTGCTGCAGTAAGGGGCGGGTCGCCGCCCGCCCGGCGCCGCCGGCGCGGGCGGCCTCAAGTTCTTCGCGGTTGTGCCGAAGACGGGATGTAGCGGCCTACGCGCCGAGCATCCCGTTTTCCGTTTCTTGCGGCGCCAATGCTGCGGCCACGCCACGAAAGGTAGACCCTCATGACCGCGATCAGCACCACCGGCTCGGTCAGCTCCGCAGGCATCGGCAGCGGCCTCGATGTGGCCTCCATCATCTCGGGCCTGATGAAGGTCGAGCAGGCGCCGCTGACCAACCTGCAGACCAAGGCAACGTCGATCCAGACCACGATCTCGGCCTTCGGCGCGGTCCAGTCGGCGATGTCGACCTTCCGCGACGCGGCCGCGGCGCTGGCGTTGCCCAGCACCTGGAATGCCACCACCGCCACCTCGGCGGACCCGAGCGCGGTGACGGTGTCGTCCACGTCGAACGCCTCGCCCGGCAACTATGCGGTCCAGGTGCAGAGCCTGGCCGCTGCGCAGGCCACCGTCAGCGGCACGTTCGCCTCGAGCAGCGCGCTGGTGGGGTCGGGCACGCTGCACATCGATCTGGGAAGCTGGAGCGCCGGGCAGGCGGCCTTCACGCCGACGAGCGGCAGCACCGGCGTGGACATCGCCGTCACGGCCACCGACACGCTCGACACGCTGGCATCGAAGATCAATTCCGCGAGCGCCGGCGTGACGGCGTCCGTCGTCAACGACGCCTCCGGCTCGCGGCTCGTGTTCAGCTCCGGCACCACCGGCATCGCCAACGCGTTCCGCGTCACCGCGGCCGACAGCGACGGCAACAACACCGATGCGAGCGGCCTCTCGGCCCTCGCCTTCGACCCCGCCGGCGGCACCGCGACCACGTCGCTGACGCAGTCGGCGGCCAACGCCAGCGCGACGGTCAACGGCCTGCCCGTGACCTCGGCGACGAACAGCCTGAACAACATCTTTTCCGGGCTGACCATCAACCTGACCAAGGTCACGGCCGCGCCGGTGCAGGTCTCGGTCGCGCAGGACCAGACCGGGATCACGAAGTCGGTACAGAGCTTCGTCGATGCCTACAACGCGCTGTCGTCCTTGCTGAGCACCGATCTCAAATACGACAGCAGCACCAAGGTGGCGGGCCCCTTGCAGGCCGACAGCACCGCGGTGTCGCTGCAGCGCCAGCTGCGCAGCATCGTCGGCGCGCCGTCCGGCGCCTCGAGCGTGTTCTCGACCTTGTCGCAAGTCGGCCTGGAGGTCCAGACCGACGGCACGCTGAAGGTCAACAGCACCAAGCTGACGAGCGCGATGGGCAACCCCGCCGAGCTGAAGAAGCTGTTCACGAACGTCGACCTGACGACGCCGTCGAATTGCGGCTTTGCGAACCAGCTGCGCACACTGGGCGATTCGGTGCTCGGCAGCACCGGGCTGCTGACGGCGCGCGTCAGCGGCTTGAACAAGAACCTGACGAGCAACCAGACCGACCAGGCCAACCTGAACGACCGGCTGGCCGCCACACAGGCGCGGCTGCAGGCCCAATACACCGCGCTCGATGCGAAGATGGCCAGCATCAACACGCTGAGCACCTACATCACGCAGCAGATCGCCAACTGGAACAAGCCGACCGCGTGACGCGGCGCGCTCCTTCGGAGGCCGCCGGTCTGCGTGCCCACCTCACGCCCTGCTAAAGGCCACGGTCTGCAGCGCCGATAAGCAAGGTACAGCAGCACCGCAGGGACCCAGCCACCATGTTCGCATCCGCCGTCAACTCCAACGCCTCGCATCGCCAGGCCGGCACCTACCAGCAGGTGTTTGCGGCCACGGGCGTGCACGGCGCCACGCCGCACGGTCTGATCGGCATGCTGTTCGACGGTCTCGCGGGGGCGCTGGCCGAGGCCCGTGGCGCGATGCGCAGCCGCAACATCCCGGCCAAGGGGCGCGCCATCGGCCGCGCGGTGCGGATCCTCGACGAAGGTCTGGCGGCGGCGCTGAACCTGTCCGAAGGCGGCAAGCTCGCGGCCGATCTGAGTGGCTTGTACGCCTACGTCGGCCTGCGCCTCACGCACGCCAACCTTCACAACGACGAGGCCGCGCTCGACGAATGCGGCCAACTCATCGAAACGCTGCGCGGCGCCTGGGCGCAGATCGCCGACAGCGCGGCAGCCGCTTGAGGGCCCACGCCATGCAACGACGCTCGACGACATCGCCCGACGCATTCGGAGACGCCATGAACACCGCACTGCTGAACTACTACCAGGCCATCGAGAAGGCGAGCCAGGACATGCTGGAAGCCGCCCGCGCCGGCAACTGGGACCAGGTCCTCAAGCTCGAAGGCGCCTGCGCGCTGCTGATCTCGCAGCTCAAGCAGACGGCCGCGAACGAGAAGCCGCTGGACAGCCAGGAGGCGCAGTTCAAGTCGCGCATCATGCAGCGCATCCTCGTCAACGACGCCGCGATCCGCCAGCTCGCCGAGCCCTGGCTCGACGATCTCGACGACCTGCTCGCCGGGCGCACCCAGACCTTCCACTGAAGGAGCGGCCTCCGCGATGGAGACGATGCCGATGCCGCTGGACGCGCTGGGCGCGGCGCCCGGCGGCCTGGACGAATTCCGCATCAGCGGGCCGCGCGAGGTCGCGGCCGTGCTGCGCCAGCTCTGCGATGCCAGCGCGGAGCTTCACCTGAACGCGCGCGACGGCCGCGTCGTCAACGCCACGCTGTGGACCACCGACGCGCAGCGCGGCTCGATCGGGTTCAACGTCGACCCGCACGACCCGGCGCTGAACGCGCTCCAGGAGTG